>JAFTPF010000025.1 GCA_017463445.1 Clostridia bacterium | reverse complement strand
TGAGGTCGAGCCAGCCACCTACGGTGAGGTTGTCGGGGAGCGATGTGATCTGCGTGTCTCTGAGATCGAGCGAGCCACCTACGGTGAGGTTGTCGGGGAGCGATGTGATCTGCGTGCCTCTGAGGTAGAGCGAGCCACCTACGGTGAGGTTGTCGGGGAGCGATGTGATCTGCGTGTCTCTGAGATCGAGCCAGCCGCCGTTAAGTTCCATAATTTTCTGCAGCTCTTCGAGAGTGGGATTCTTTTTCATTTTGCACCTCTCGGATCGTATTTGTGGTACCGCACCGACATGCGTTCGATGAACTGTGCGGTGGTTTCTTTGGGTTCCTTTGGCGGATTTGCCGCTTCCAGGGCTTCCCGGGCGCGCTTTTCTGCGAGCCACGCCTGGAATTTTGCCTCGTTGGCGGGGTCCTTGTAAAACTCTTCGCAGGCGCGGGTCATGGCGCGCACCGTGCGAGAGCTGACGGTGATTGTGTTTTCCATGTTTTCTTCCTCCTGATTTCCTGCGCGGGGCAGGGTTTTATTTCTTTTTTGATTCCTCGATTACTTTGAGACAGAGTTCCTTGTAATCGTCGACAGTATCGTCGACTGCTTTTTTCGCCGCTAATACTATAGTTAATCCGACTACGAACGATGTAACGGACGATGAGACGATCGCGACAATCACTGCTCCAATTAATGGGTCCATCTTTATCTCTCCTTTCCGCCTCTGCTTTGGCAGGGGCTTTTTCTGTGGGGCAGGGTGGTTGCAAACTAAGAAATTTCTTAGTTTAATATTCAAAAAAATATGCGCTTACTTCTTTTGCAGGAATTTCAAGAAGTTCCATCGATCGTCTAATTTCTGATTCCTTGAAGTCTGACTTCCCGCCCAACTTAATGGATAATGTAGTTTCTTTGATTCCTAAAGCCTGCGCGAACGCTTTTCGGCTTCCGAATCTCTCAATAATACGACCAGTCAACTTTCCGTGCGTCTTACTCATTTGTGCACCTCCTTGCTAAGAAATTTCTAAGTAATTGCATTATAGCACGTCCGAATCGGTTTGTCAATAGGTTTTTAAGAAATTTCTAAATTTTTTATCGAAAAATCTTGACAGAACAAAAAAGGTGTGTTATCATAAGGATGTAATTTATTTTGGAGGTTTACTGTATGCGTAAATCAGAAACAAGCCAAAAATTAAAATCAATCATGGAAGACAAAAATCTTCGGCAAATTGATGTTATCAATATGTGTAAACCTATTTGTAATAAATATGGTATACCTCCGATCACCAGTGCTTTGCTTTCGCAATATCTGTCCGGTAAATGTGAGCCGATGCAAACACGTCTGACCGTTCTCGCCCAAGCTCTTGATGTTTCAGAAGCTTGGTTGATGGGATATGATGTCCCGATGGAGAGAGATGCGAATAATGATGAAGAGGTCGAACTTTTGAATGCGATCGAGGAAATGTCAGAGAACGATTTGCGAAAGATGCTCGATCTCGTAAAGATTGCTGCAGATCTCACCGACGACCAGTTTGAAAAAATGATGGCATTCGCGCGGTTCATGCGGCTTGAAGGAAGTGAAAACAAATGAGTCTAAAAAAGATTCTGATCACAACCGGCGTTTTGAGCTTGATCGCTACAATAAACATCATAGTTTCCTCCCTCGGTCTTTGGGTTCAGGTACTGATCGCAGACGGTGTTATCTTATTTATAGCTTTGTCGATTGCGATGTGCTGGGCGGCGAAGCAGGAAATGAAAGAGAATATCGAGTTTTGGAAAGAGGTCGGGAAAACAGAGGGCGCGAGGGAACAAAGCGAAAATACACATAAAAAGAGAATTGAAAATATCATACTAAAATCGTTAGATTTGAGTACCAAGGAGGGTATAGAAGCCGCTCCTTCCATCAGTTTTGAGTACGATGGTGAATCGGGATTCGTCCTTTTGAATCAAGCTGCGCGGAACCACAAGAAAAATGGAAATTACGAACTGGCTACAATGTGCTACAAAAAGATGAGCGACGTTTTGTACAGCGAAGAATGCGGAGTACATGGCGGGTTGATCGAGGAATACTGGCGGGACTTGTACGATCAAAGACGGTTCGAAGAAGCTGATGCTGAAAAAGCGAAGATGCAGGCTTATTTGCGCAGAATTGACAAGAAGAGAGCGGATGCTGAGTACAGTCGAATCGGAAACAATATCTATAAGATTGCTTCGCCCAGGTCACATTGCCCCAAATGTTTCTTCTTAGGTGGAGAATGGCATGATAAGTTCACCCCGGAATATCCAATTGCAATCGCAGGAGGAATACCTTCCCCAAGAAAGTATGTGGTCGGAGACCTTCTTTACTGCGACTTTTGCGATAGACTAATGGGGGTTCAAATTGTAGACGAATATTCTCCCGATGAAGAAAACGAAGAAGAATCGCCAGATGTCATTTCAAAGAAAGCCGCAAATCTTATAAACAAACGAGTTTGCGAAAAAGAATATGACTGGATCAATCGCAATATGTTTGAGTTGAAGCCGCAGACGCTTCGGAAGTACATGAGCATAAAGCGCAAACAAACCGATGAGTATATCGCAATTCGGGATACAGCAGAATCAATGGGCTTTAAGTTTTATCATTGGGTAGACGGTTGGTATCAAGAAACATTTGACGAACTCGGATTAGATGAGTTTTTCGGGGCGAATACATACTATACAAATCCTTGAAATAATAGCGGCACAGCTCTCGCCGTGCCGTAGATATGTATCACCCCTTCCGCGTCTGACTCGCCGCACGGTCTCGGATCACCGAGGCGATTGCTTCGCGTCTGTTTTGTGGCAGCTGCTTGTAAGATAGCAGGATCTTGGCGATGAGCTCATCGCGGCTTTCTGTGCGGGTGCGGTCTTTGGTAGTCATTTGTTTATTCCTTTCGTTTTGTTTTTTTAGTGAGGTATTATGTATGAGTAACAAATTGGAAGATATACTGACAGGGAAGCGGTCTCCGAATGCAGGAGCCAATCCGGGATATGACGATCGGCTGTGCAGCCTCGAAAAATTCCGCAGGGACATCTGCGCCGAAGTGATCGAGCTCTACGACCGAATCAAGCTGTGGGCTACCGTGATTATGTCCATTAACATCGTTTCGGTTGCATTATGGTTGATTGCATACATTTGGGCAAACAGCCTCGACGAACGTGTTGTGCTCGAACTTGCGCGAGATGACGGCATTCTTACCCGCATGTATGTTTGGATCACATCGTCAAGCCTTGTGTACGTGATCGTTGCCGTGGCCGTCGCAATCCTCGCCGGACTCGTGAGACGTCGCTACAAATACAGATCAATGTACGTTGGTACGATGCGGTGGAGTAAGTGAGCGCATATAGATAGGTTGCGGAACGGATGCAGGTCGTGTGGCGAGAGGTCATGCGCTTGGTGGTTTTGCTCCTTTCTTGATAATCATAGTCTCGGCTTTTTGCCGGGGGATGTTGTGATCTTATCCTATCACACAGACCCGCAGCAGTCAAGAATCAAACATATCACCTTTGGTTTGCGGATGCGATTTTGCAGGCTCACAAATGATATTTTTTAGGGATCAAATTTGATCCTTGCCCCAAAAGGAGTAAAAAATGGACTATATAGCTCGCCTTAAAAGACTAAAAGAGGAGCGCGGTCTGACTAATGCGGAGATAGCCGAACTCTCCAAGATCCCTCTCTCCACCGTCAAGCGGATCTTCAGCGGCGGCGATGATCGCCATTCGGACGATCATCACTCCTTCCACGCGATCACCGAAATCACCCTGTCTCTGGGCGGATCGCTCGACGAGATTGCAGGAATCAAAACGCCGGAGCAGCGGATGCAGTCGCCCCGCATCGAAAACGTAATCACCAATTACGCCGACCTGCTCAAAAGCAAGGACGAGATGATCGCCGAGAAAAACGAACGGATCTCCGAAAAAAACGATGCGATCGAGGGGCTTCGCAAGCAGCGGGACAAGGAGCGCCGCGAAAAGCACTGGCTTGCATTGTTTACTGCTCTGCTCGTCGCCGCCGTGGTTGGTACGCTGATCTTCGATGCCCTCAACGGGTACATCGGGTACTTCCGGTATTGATTATAACACACCCCAACCGTATGAAACAGTTGCAATTTGTATTAACTTTTCGATTTTTGCGGATTTTTTTGAAAAAAGGAGGGTTTCATGGTACGAAAAAAACTACCGGTTCGGAAGGAACAGCCGCGAGTTGCCCTCTACCTGCGTTATAGCTCCGATCGACAGACGGAGCAATCCATAGAGGGACAGCAGAGAGTCTGCACGTCCTACTGTGAGCGGGAAGGGATGCAGATCGTCGCTACCTACATTGATCGTGCCCTCTCTGCCTCCAAGGACACCGACAAACGTCTGCAATTCTTGCAGATGATCCGCGACAGCGAGCTGGGGATCTTCGACGCAGTGGTTGTGTACAAGCTCGATCGCTTCGCCCGCTCCCGCCAGGACAGCGCAAAGTATAAAGGCGTGCTCGCCCGGAACGGCGTGCGGGTGCTGTCCGCCACCGAGGGCATCGGAGAGGGCATAGAGAGCATCATACTGGAGTCCTTGCTGGAGGGTATGGCAGAGTATTACTCTGCAGAGCTCTCACAAAAGGTAACGCGAGGAATGCGGGAGAGTGCCTACAAGTGCAACAGTACGGGCGGCACCATCCCAACAGGCTACAAGATCGTGGGCAAAAAATTCGTGATCGACGAGCCACGTGCAGAGATCGTTCGAGAGGTGTTTGATCTCTTTGTGGGCGGTATGAGCATTTCCGCGATCCAGCGTCTCCTTGCCGGGCGCGGGATCAAAAACGCTAACGGGCAGCCGTTCGGGCGCACTGCGCTGGAGCGGATGATCCGCAACAAACGCTACATAGGCGTATATACTTATGATGATATTGAGATTGAGGGAGGTGTCCCTGCTATCGTGAGCAAGGATGTATTCGAGGAAGCCGTCAGGAGGCTGGAAATTCGCACTACAGGTCCGAAACCGTATTCGCCCTATGCCGACTACCTGCTGAGCGGAAAATGCTTCTGCGGCGATTGTGGCGCGTCTATGACGGGCGAAGCATCTACCAGCAAGAGTGGCAAGGTGTATCATTACTACGGTTGCCCGACGCACCGCAAATATGGGCAATGCTCGATGCCGCGTGTTCGCAAGGATTGGCTGGAGCGGACTGCGGTCAAGGACGCTGTGAATCTGCTGAGCAGTGCAGACATCCGCCGCCAGTTGGTCGAATTAGTAGTTTCGGAGTCCGCCAAAGAGGATGACACGGATCTAAGAGCGGATGCGCTCCGCAAAGAGGCTCGGGAGATCGAGAAGAAGATCTCCAATCTGATCAAGCTCGCCGAGGACGGTATGGCGACCGACTCCACGGCATCCCGACTCAGAGAGCTGGAGGACGAGAAGAAGTCGGTCTATTCGCAGCTGAAAGCAATTGAACTGCAAAAGATTGCGCTCGATGCGGAGAAGGTGGACTATTTCCTCTCCCAGTTCGCGGGCGGCGACATTGATGACGCCGATTTCTGCCGCAAGGTGATCGATATGCTGATTATCTCTGTGACGGTCTACCGAGACCCAACCGATCCGGACGGATACAAGTTAAAATATAAATACTCCGTATCACCGTCCACAGGTAACGACACCAACCACAGCCCAGACGGAGAAACGGGCGAGGGTGTGTCTATTTGCTTGGCTGGGTCACCAGGAAAAAGCGCACACGAACGTGTGCGCTTTTTCCTTTTCTGTCACTCTGTCGCTAACGTGAAAATGCGTTAGCGAAAATGAATTATTTTCGGCACAATTTGCCGAAAATGCTCCGTTCCGAAAATATTTTACGAAAACGGGTTGACAAACGAAGAAGTTTCTGCTATAATGCCGTAAACCGCAGATTACAGAAATTGCTTCGATCTTCTCCGGCAGATGCCGGAGTATTTCATTTGTAATTTTTTGAAGGAGAGGAGATCTTCCGATGCGGAAGAGTTTCCGAAAAAATCAATGAAGTATAATGCAATCGTCGGACAGTCGGGCGGTCCTACCGCCGCTATCAACGCAACTCTGGCAGGTGTGATCTACGGAGCCAAGCTCTCCCATGAGATCGATACGCTCTACGGTGCTTTTAACGGTATCGAGGGAATGCTGAATGAGAATCTGTGCAATCTCACGGAGCTCTTCACTGACAATCGGGATATCGAGATCCTGACCCAGACCCCCGCCGCAGCACTCGGCTCCTGCCGGGTAAAACTCCCTGATCCCGAAAGCGAAAAGGGAAAGGAGACCTTCACCCACCTGTTTGAGGTGTTCCAAAAGTACAACATCCGTAGCTTTTTCTACATCGGCGGTAACGACTCTATGGACACCGTTGCGAAGCTCTCCAAGGCGGCTGAGTTCTACGACTATCCCATGCAGTTCATCGGCGTACCCAAGACCATCGACAACGATCTGTGCGGAACCGACCACACTCCCGGCTACGGTAGCGCGGCAAAGTTTATTGCCGCTTCTATGCAGGAGGTTCTCCGCGACTGTGCAGTTTATACGGTCAAAGCGGTCACTATCGTGGAGATCATGGGACGTGACGCCGGCTGGCTGACCGCAGCAGCTGCTGTCCCCGCCATCCTCTCCAATCACGCCCCCGACCTGATCTACCTCCCCGAGGTGCCCTTTGATATGGAACGCTTCCTTTCCGATATCGAGGAGAACTTTAAGACCCACCCCGACGTGGTCATCGCCGTTTCCGAGGGCATCCGTTATGCGGACGGCAGATATGTGGGCGAGGGGACTCAGAGCAACGTCATCGATATTTTTGGTCACAAATATCTGGCAGGTACCGCGAAGGCATTGGAATTTGCGGTAAAGGAGCGCTTCGGCTGTAAGGTTCGCTCCTTCGATTTCAATCTTCCTCAGCGCTGTGCCGCGCATATGTTGGCAAAAGCGGACGTGGAGGAAGCCATAGGCGTGGGCAAGTACGCCGTTCGCTGTGCGGATCAGGGCATCAGCGGCTGTATGATCGGTTACGAGCGTACCGACGCTCCCTATACCATTTCTTACCGTCCCGTACCTGTTTCCGAGATTGCCAATCAAGTCAAGGCGGTTCCCAGAGAGTTTATCAATGAAGCAGGCAACTACGTAACCGAGGCTTGTCTCGACTATCTGCTCCCGCTGATCCAGGGCGAGTATCCTACTATCTATCAAAATGGTATCCCGCTCCACTTTGACCTGAAGACACCAAATCTGGAACTGAATAAATTCAAACTAAGATAAATGCCGCCGCAAGGGCGGCAGAATGGAGATTATTATGCGCGTTTACAACTTTTCGGCAGGTCCTTCCATGCTCCCTCTTTCCGTACTGGAAAAAGCAGCGTCCGAGATGACCAATTACCACAACAGCGGAATGTCCGTGATGGAGATGAGCCACAGAAATCCTCTCTACGAGTCGATTCTGGCGAAAGCAGATGCCGATCTGCGCACGCTGATGGCAATTCCCGATAACTATAAGGTTCTGTTCCTGCAGGGCGGTGCCTCCACACAGTTTGCGGCAGTTCCCATGAATCTGCTGAACGGAAGCGGCAAGGCCGATTACGTTGTGACCGGTCAGTTTTCCAAGAAGGCGATGCAGGAAGCTTCAAAATACGGCGACATCCGCAAGGTTGCCTCATCCGAGGATAAGAATAACACCTACATCCCCCGTCTGACCAAAGAAGACTTCCGTCCCGATGCCGACTATGTCCACATCTGCCTGAACAACACCATTTACGGCACCAAGTGGGACTATATCCCCGATACCGGCGACATTCCGTTGGTGGCTGACCTCTCCTCCTGCATCCTCTCCGAGCCGGTGGACGTTTCCAAATTCGGTCTGATCTACGCAGGCGCGCAGAAGAATATGGCTCCCGCAGGTCTGACCATCGTTATCGTGCGCGAGGATCTGATTGGCAAAGCCCGTCCCGAAACGCCCGCAATGTTCGACTACAAGCTCCTTGCCGACAACAACTCTATGTACAACACACCTCCTTGCTACTGCATCTACATGGCGGGACTGGTGTACGAGTGGCTGCTGGATATGGGCGGTCTGTCCGTAATGGCAGAGAAGAACCGCAAAAAGGCGGCACTTTTGTACGACTATCTGGATGGTCAGAACTACTATGTTGCTCCTGCCGAAGTATCTGCCCGTTCGCTGATGAACGTGACCTTTGTCACCGGTGACGCGGATCTGGACAAACTGTTCGCCAAAGAAGCAGAGAAGAGCGGTCTGTGCAGCCTGAAGGGGCACCGTTCTGTAGGCGGTATGCGCGCTTCCATCTACAACGCCATGCCTTACGACGGCGTGGTCGCGCTGGTAGAATTTATGAAGGCATTTGCCGCAAATCATCCTAAAGCATAACGAGGTATTTCCCAATGAAAAACGTACTTTTGATGAATTCCATTGCAGACAGCGGCATTGAACAGTTCGACTATACCCGCTACCACCTGTCCACCGACGAGGAAGATCCCGATCTGATCCTCGTGCGCTCCGCATCTCTCCACGACAGAGAAGTGAACCCTTCTCTCAAAGCTATCGGCAGAGCAGGCGCGGGCGTCAACAACATCCCAGTCTAGGATCTGGCAGAGAAGGGCGTGGTAGTCTTCAACACCCCCGGTGCCAACGCTAACGGTGTAAAAGAACTTGCTATCGCAGCTCTCCTTCTGTCCGCCCGTGACATCTACGACGGCATTAAGTGGGTCAACTCTCTTGAGCCTTCCCCTGAGGTCGCAAAGCGTGTGGAAAAGGAAAAGGCTCGCTTTGCGGGCATCGAGCTTGCGGGCAAGACTCTGGGCGTTATCGGTCTGGGTGCCATCGGCGGCATGGTCGCCAATACCGCGCTGGAGCTGGGTATGAAGGTCATCGGCTATGACCCCTATATGAGCGTAGAAGCCGCATGGCGTCTCAGCAGTAATGTCAAGAAGGCGTCCGGCTTTGACGAGATCTACCGCCGTAGCGATTTTATCTCCATCCACGTTCCCTCTACCAAGGACACCAAGGGAATGCTCTCCGCCGCCGCATTCGCTCAGATGAAGGATGGCGTTCGCCTGATCAATCTGGCGAGAGGCGACCTGGTCAAAACTGCCGATCTGAAAGAAGCAATGGAAAGCGGCAGGATCGCCCGCTACGTCACCGACTTCCCGGATGCGGATACCATCAATCATCCCGGTATCGTGGCGATCCCTCACCTGGGCGCATCTACCAATGAATCCGAGGAAAACTGTGCCCGTATGGCAGCCCGCCAGCTGATCGATTATGTGGAAAACGGCAACATCAAGAACAGTGTCAACTATCCCACCGTTGTGCTGGATCGCGGCAGTTTCTCCAGAATCGGTGTGCTTCATCACAATCAGCCCGGTGTGCTTTCCAATATTACCACCGCCGTGGCAGGCTATGGCTTCAACATCGAGCATATGCTCAGCGGCAGCAAGGGTAATGTCGGCTATATGATCGTCGACGTTTGCGGAGAAATTCCCGCACAACTGATCTCTGACATCAGCGCGATGAACGGTGTTATTCGCGCGCTAGTGTTCAAGGGATAACAACATATTGAAAAGAACCTCCGTAAGGCGGCACTCAATAAGGATGATAGAACCCCGACAGACTAAAAATTCTGTTGGGGTTTGTTCATCGTACATTTCCTGACAATACTCATTATATGATAGATTCTATCAAAACCATCAATTTTGAAGGAAAACAACCCGAAACCGCGCAATAAATTGAAAAAGAGATTTGCATAGTTACATAGGGAACTCTGCAAGTCTCTTTTTTTGATTGGTGGTATTGATCTTCCGGCTATTTTTTTATAAATCCCTTGCAAATTCACCCAAACTGTGCTATACTATAAAATAATGCCTAATTATTACTTACGGGAGGGTGCTATGGATCAGATCAAAGAGTGGATCGACCATCTGCTGAAAACGCTTGCCTATCACATACGTAAATACTACTTGGAGGACTCTCACGAGATTTACGATTTAGA
>JAFTPF010000090.1 GCA_017463445.1 Clostridia bacterium | reverse complement strand
TGCCGCTTGAAGCCGCCGCGCCGCGGCTCCGCATAGGGATTCTCTCGGTCGGGCTTCGCCCTCCCTCGCTCATCCCTATGCGTTCTACCGGAATTGTTACTATTTTGAAAATTGTTGCAACTTGCTATTGCAATTTGCGAAATAATTATGATACGCAAATTGCAACTTGCTATTGCAATCTGCGGTAAAATATTTTTGAAAGTTGACTTTTAACGTGAGATTAATTGTAAAATATTTGCAAAAGTTAGTAGAACGAAATAATATCTAAAGAGCTGATCAGATCAAATTACACCTCGGAAATCGGCAATTTCAGAGAAATTTCAAAAGGACACCTTGATGCTTTTTGAAAGTCCCGAAGTTACAAAAATGCGCTAGCAAAGAGATGACTGCTCTCCGATAGCGCATTTTTTCTTATGTCACAAGCTGCTTGTTGCAATAAACCGTAGATTTTAGTGGCTGCTTTATAAATAGTCTATATTTTACTGCATTAATTAATAAAAAAAGGGCATAATCAATTTCAAAAAGAGGATGACCTCTGTAAACAGAAAAGGAGCAATGCTTATGTCAATGATCAACAAAGAAATCTCGGATTTCAAAACCTATGCGTTCCACGAAAACAATTTCAAATTTGTTTCCAAGGAGGATATTCTCGGAAAGTGGAGCGTGTTCTTCTTCTACCCTGCAGATTTTACCTTCGTGTGTCCCACGGAGCTGGAGGATCTTGCCTTGAAGTATGAGGATTTTAAAAATGTAGGCTGTGAGATCTACTCGGTATCCACCGATACACATTTCGTCCACAAGGCATGGCACGATGCCTCGGAGCGAATCAAAAAGATAGGCTATCCTATGCTCGCTGATCCCACCCATACAATTGCCAGAGATTTCGGCGTATTGATAGAATCCGACGGTCTTGCAGAGCGCGGCACATTCATTATCAATCCCGAAGGAAAGATCGTAGGCTACGAGGTTACGGCTGGCAACGTAGGAAGAAACGCCGAGGAGCTCTTCCGAAAGGTGCAGGCGTGCCAGTTTGTGCACGCACACGGCGATCAGGTCTGTCCTGCTAACTGGAAGCCCGGTGCGGAAACCTTGAAGCCCAGCCTGGATCTTGTAGGTCAGCTTTGATGGAGAAAAAACAAAAATATGACACCGACAAGCTCTATGATGTGATCGTCATCGGCGGCGGTCCTGCAGGTCTTACCGCCGCGCTCTATCTGGCGCGAGCTAAGTATCGAGTGCTTGTGCTGGAAAAAGAGCAATTCGGCGGTCAGATCACCATTACCCACGAGGTCGTCAATTATCCGGGCATAGGCAGAACCAGCGGCAAAAAACTAACCGAAACCATACAGCGTCAGGCAGATGCCTTCGGAGCGGAATTTTTGCTTGCGGCGGTGAAAAGCCTTGATTTGAACGGAGACGTAAAGACGGTCGGGACCGATAAAGGAGATTACTACTGTCTCGGGATCCTGCTTGCCACCGGTGCTCATCCGAGAACGGTGGGCTTCAAGGGGGAGGAGGAACACAAAGGACGCGGTGTCGCTTACTGTGCTACCTGCGACGGAGAATTCTTTACGGGGAAAGAAGTTTTTGTTGTAGGAGGCGGATTTGCCGCGGCGGAAGAGAGTGTCTTTCTCACAAAATTTGCAAAACACGTCACGATTCTGATTCGGGAAGATGATTTTACTTGTGCAGCGGCAGTTGCTGAGCCTGCGAGAAAGCACGAAAAAATTACGATTCTCACAAACACTGTGGTCGAGGAGGTGTCCGGGGACGGCGGTCTCGACTCTATCCGTTATCAAAATACAGTAACGGGCAAGATAACGGAATATCGAGCAGAGGACGGTGAGACCTTCGGAGTATTTGTTTTTGCGGGATATGCGCCCGCTACTGACCTGATAAACGGCGTTGTAAAACTGAATGAACAAGGATATATCATAACCGATTCGGAACAAAGGACCAATATCGAGGGCGTATATGCCGCGGGAGATGTTTGCATCAAACCGCTGCGGCAGGTAGTAACCGCTACGGGAGACGGAGCGCTTGCGGCTACCGAGCTTGAAAAATATGTAGCCGCCGTACAGCGCAGAACGGGAATTTCAGCCAAGTCTCCTGTTGCGAAAGGATATGAATCGGTGATGAGCGAACTCCATGAGGAAGCGTCCGAGGAACCGGGGGAGTTATTTTCATCTGAAATGAAAGCACAGCTCCGTTCCGTATTTGAAAAGATGCAACAAAATGTGATTTTAAAGCTTTATCTGGATGAACGGTTGGTATCCCGCGAGCTGGAGAACTATATGCAAACCCTTGCTTCGCTGTCGGATAAACTGACGGTCGAGGTGGAAGACAGTCACGCTTCCTCTGAGATCGCGCCGTGTGTGAAAATTTGTCTCGGTGACAAAGCAGAGACGGGGCTCGCCTTTCATGGCGTTCCCGGAGGGCATGAATTTACCTCCTTTGTTTTGGGGATCTATAATGCGGCAGGTCCCGGGCAAGCAATCGATGAGGAATCGAGAAAACTGATCGAATCTATCCGGCAGCCGACCGACATCAAGGTGCTCGTCTCTCTGTCCTGCACGATGTGTCCCGATACCGTAGTGGCGGCACAGCAGATTGCGGCGAAAAATCCGAATGTGCGTGCGGAGGTTTATGATCTTCAGCACTTTGAAGGACTAAAAAAGCGCCACAATGTGATGAGCGTACCGTGTATTTTGATCAATGACAGCACCGTTTCCTTCGGAAAAAAGAATATAAGCCAGATTCTTGAATTGATCGGCAGATAATTGATCACTCAGGGATGAACCAAGAGAATCCGCAATACAAAACACAATCGCACAGCGCAAGCTGTGCGATTGTGTTTTAATAGATGCTTCTCACCCCTGCATCGGCAGGATGATCTGTACGCTAAAGAGATCGAACTCCTCGTAGCAGTCGATCATACCGTGGTATTTCGCAACGATCTCGGCGACGATCTTGGTGCCGTAGCCGTGGGCATCGCCGGTTTGCTTGGTGGATTTCAGCCCGCGGTTTTCCGCCAGCACGGACTTTGCCACCGTGTTCTTACAAATGATGATAATGTATTATTGCTATTTATCTGCCGGCATGTTATGATATAAGGTTGACGATCTGATAGAAAAATGTGAATAAGCGCAAAAGCCTATGCGGTCACTTTTGGTGGTTGCATCCATGATAGAAAGCTCCCCTCGATTCCTTTTAGGGAATCGAGGGGACGTTGTTTATGGGATTACTGATGTTTAACGAATTTATGGCACTGAATCATTATACGATGGCGATAAGCAAATTCATCCTTCGGGGCGGTATTTGCATTCGCACACTGTTAACTCGTTATCGGATTTCACTAATCTCAGCCGTCAGCCGTGCGGCGATGTCGTCTACCCATGCTTGCTTGTAGTAAGCACTTTGCAGAGCGGCACGGGCGGTGGAGAGCAACTCTCCCTCATAACCTGCGGCTTCTGCGGCGGTGATGGCGGCAGTTAGCGCGCCGTCGTCCCGTGCATCGGGGGTGTAGACCGCAACGGCCAGACGGCTGTCGGCGGTGCCGTAGTAGAGATACCAGCTGCCGTTGTAATAGACCAGTCCCTCCACGAAGCAGACGTTGTTCACCAGACCGTCCAGTTCGTAATCCTTTTCGGGATACAGGAAGTAGGTTTCGGTGCGTTCCAAAATCTTGGTGGGATCCTTGGGATCGAACAGCACCTGACCGGGACAGTAGGCGTTGTAGATCAGCATGGAGTCGCCACTCCCCTGAGGATCAGCGTTGGCACCGTTGTAGATCAGCAGAATGCCGTACTCGCTGTAGATTGCCTGAGGACCGCATTCTACCAGTCGCGCATCGAAGTGATCTGCGCGGGGCGACATCGGCGCGATCAGATGGCCGGCTTCGTCCTCCAGGGGCGTCCAGTTGATCAGGTCTGTGGAGCGAGCAAGGTAGATTGTTCCTTCGCCGTAGTACATATAATAGTAGCCATCCTCAAACTTGTGAGCGATGAACTGATCTCCCACCATATCGCAGATAACCGAGCCGGACTTTGCCCACACGCCGGCGTATTTGCCATCGTAAGCTTTGTCGAATGCGCCGCCTTGCTTTTCCCAATGGATCAGGTCGGTGGAGGTTGCCACAAAGAGGAGTGCAAGTCCGTTGGGGCGGTTATAGGCGGTGTAGTACATATAGTAGGTGCCGTCGGCATCCCGCACTACACGGGGATCCTCACAACCGCCGCCGATCTCGAAGGGATAGCAATCGTCATTGTCGGGGTACAGAATAGGTGCGCCCAAATTGTCAAAATGTACGCCGTCGGTGGAGAGGGCCAGCCCCACACGGGAAACCAGCGGATGATCCTGAGAGCGATAGAGCACCGCAATCACGCCGTCCTTGACCACGGCGGTGGGATTGTACAGAGCTTCATTGGACCAATAGACTACCTCTCCGCTGACCGGATCAATGAAGGAGTCGACGGTATTGGGTACGAGAATGGGATTTGCCTCGTCCAGCTTTACGAAGTCACCCAGCGCCCAGGATTCGGGGAAGGGTCCGTTCTCGAAGAACTGGATTTCGGTGATGACCGTAGAGTTGCCGCCGTTGTTTGCGGTGATGTGCAGGCGGAAGTGGGTGTAGCACACGGTATTCTCAAAATCAAAGATCCGCTTTAGCTGTCTGCCCTGGAATACCTCGTCGGTGCGGGTATCCAGTACCACCCAATCTTTGCCGTTCACCGAGCCCTCCAGCGTCCAGCTCTTGGGATCGCAGGAGCTATCATCGGTGCCCGATACGATGGCGTAACGGTTGACTGCGCAGAGCGCATCGGTCATGGCGTATTCCACCGTTACGTCGCTCCCCGACAGCTTGGCGGAGGTGGTGCGGTCGTCGTCGAAGGCGGCTTTCACGGAGCCGTCATAGCTACCTTCAAAGGCGGTGGTGCAGTTGATGTAACTGCCCTCGCCGATCACGTGGACCTTGCAGGCGGCAACCGCGCCCTCAGTGGTGAACGCCCAGACAGTAGCATTTCCGCCGTCGTGCCCCCAAAGGGTGACACCCTTATCGGTGGGAATCAGCGCAACGGTGTCGCTGTTGGTTGTAGCATAGTAAACGCCATCCTCTTCGGCAGTCAGAGAGACTGTCGTGCCCTCGACTATGCATACGGTGGAGGCGGAAAGGGTCAGCGACTTGCGAGATGCGGCGTCGGGAATGGTGAATGCCTTGCCGGTTCCATCTTCCCACAGTGATACTTCGGCAAGCTGAGTCTCGTTACCGCCGCAGTTTTCGGTGATCCGCAGACGGTAGTAAGCGTAGGCGGCAGGAGAGGCGATCTCGTACTCGTTGGAAGTATGCCGACCGCTGAAGACGTCATTGGATCGGCTGTCCAGTTCTACCCAATTTTCACCATCTGAGGAACCCTCCAGCACCCATGCGGTGGGATCACGCTCGGGATCGTCGTTGGCAGAGGTGAGGGTATAACGGCTGATGGTACGGGGGATTTTGTTTTCCATGGCAAATGTTAGTTCAGCTGTGCTTGCGAATACCAGCCATTTGGTGGAGTTGCTACCGTCGCCCAACATGGCGGGCTGTTCGGCGGCGGGGGAATTGGCGGGCGTCCCTGCGATCTCTGCGGTTAGTGCGCGATTGACCGATTCGCCCTCGGGAGCGGGCGACCAGACGGTCAGCGGAATGGCAAAGCTCTCACCGCTTTCGGAGACGGCCAGCAGGCAGGAGTTTCCCTCCACTCTGCCGGTCAAGGTGACGGTGGTACTGTCACCGGTTCGGATGCAGGCGTGGGTAACTGCCAGCTCGTCAGGGGCAAGAATCTCGTACCGTCCTGTCAGGGTGACGGCGGCGGTCTCGCCGGCGGCAAGCAGGAGTGTACCCTCGCCGCGGGTGTAGGTGATGTTTACGTCTGACTTGGGAATGTCAGTATTGTTGACTATGGGTGTCGTGGTCATGGTATCTCCATTCTGCTTTGTGCAAGCAATGACGGTGGAAGGCAGAGCAGCAATCAGTAAAACTGCCGATTGAATCTTTTTTCCGCACATTTAATTTGCCTCCTTCAAATGATAGGTTGTTCCGTTTAGGGTGAGCGCAATGCCGTTTGCATCTGCAGTGCAGGTGAAGGACAGCGCCGGCACATAGCGATGATAGACCTCCATCTCATAGATAGAGAAGCCGTATTCTCCTACCCGGGTATGACCGTCCATCTTAACGTAGCGGGCGGACTGTGGCTCGAATTCATAGGTCAGCCATTCGTTGGCGGTGGAGTTGCTCTTGACTGCGGCAACATTCTTCCAGTTTTCGCCGTCCGCGGACAGGAGGATGTCGTAGTCCTTACCTGCGGCGGTCTCCCAATAGATGCGGACGGTTCCTACGGTTTGCAGGGAGCCGAGATCCAGCGTCAGCGATTGATCGTCCTTGTATTCGGAGGACCAGCGGGTGCCGATGTCGCCGTCGATGGCGGCGGCTGCCTCTCGGCCACCCGTTTCCACAGTGGAGGCGGTTGCATCGGCGTTCAGCGTTAGATTTACGCTTTCGGCAGCGGTAAGTGTCACTTTGCCCACTGATTCGATGGAGGGAACTCCGCTGACGTCGATTCCGTCAACAGTTACTGTCAGGATACCGTCTTTTCCGGTGACGGTCAGTCCATCTCCTGCGTAGCTGCCTGATAGGAGAGTCAGCAGAGGAGCTGCAACAGTGTCATCCTTTTGTAGAATGTAAGGCTGATCGTCCTGGTTGAGCAGAAGCATTCCATTCCAGAAGGCGTAGGCATAGGAGGTGTCTCCAATCGTGAGGGTCTTGTCGGTAGCATCCAGCACTCCGCTGACCGTTTCCACACCTGTATCGGTGCGAAAGGTAAGCGTGCCGTCAACTCCGTCCGAGACGAAGGTCATCAGCCGACCGCCAGAGGAGACACCGAAGGTACCCTCAAACGCCGACAGATCGGTCAGCGGCACCTCCTCGACCTCGGGTGTGTTGGTGGAAGGCGTTTTTTCGGTGAGAGAGGGAAGTGAACCAGTTGGGGCGGGCGCGGGAGCAAATCCATCGTCGGTTATCGTGACAGGGGCAGTAGTGGTCTGGTCGCTCTTGTCGTTTGATCCGCAGGATGATAGCAGGAGCGCTGCAAGCAGTAGGATCAGTGTTTTTTTCATCTGAATTACATCCTTTCTGAAAATTTGATTTCTATTGGAGTTGTTTTCATTATACCGCTTTCCTGCTTTGAAAAGCAATCCGCTATCAGCGGGAATAGATCAGAAAATCAACGATTTTAACAGATATAATCGGCGCATGAAAAGCGTAGACGGAAGGGGCGCCGATTCTATCATTAATATATACTGGAATTCCAAAGAATAAAAAGACAGATCTCCGCAAAATCCGAGATTATTGGATGCATTCAATTGATTCGTTAATTGACAATAAAAATCGTACTGTGCTACAATAATTTTAACGAACCGCCGACACCGCTTCGGCGGAATATTAGGAGGAAATCCATGAAAAAAATTCTCGCACTTGCTTTGACTGCAATCCTGTTGATCGGTACTCTCGGTCTGAGCGCATTTGCAGCAGAGCCCACCGTAGTCACTAACTGGAGCAACACCGGCTTTGAAGGTGTCAACGACGAAGCAAACGGTCTGAACGACGATCTTGCGTACGTGATCCACACCGGTGACGGTACTTTCTGGCAGGCAGTAGTGGACGTAACCGGCGGAACCGGCAAGAACGCTATTGCGAAAGTTGATCAGTACAACTTTATCTGTACCATCGACGGTGTCGATTACACCGCCAAGACCGCTTCGGTATGGATCAGCAACGAAAACTCCGGCTATCTGCGTTTCGTGCTGACCGACAGCGGCTTCGCTCCCGCTTTTGCCACAACCTACAGCGTATCTTGGAAAGTGGAAGCCAAGGACGGCTCCGCAGTATACACCGGCGGCGATGCGATCAGCGTGGTTTGCATGAAGGGCGAAAAGCCTGCCAGCGAAGCACTGACTGCCGAGGAAACCGCGGCAATCATGGCAATGACCGCGCTGAACGATAAGGTCGATCAGACCTCGGTCAAGCTGGATGATGCTTCTCAGAATGAGATCTTCAATGCGGTGAACGAGAGCGTGGCAAAGCTCTTTGACGGCAAGTATACCGAAGCGGACGGCACTAAGTTCGGTACTCATAATGAAGCAAATGTAACCGTTACCTGGTCCTATACCGAAGCGGTTACCGTAACCAACTACGTTCTGGTCACCGGTAACGATACCGCCGGTTCTCCTGCCAGAAACCCCATCGTTATCAAACTGTACGGTTCCAATGACGGCAATGAGTGGACGCTGATCGACAGCGTGGGCAACGCCGGCATGGGTGCCGCCAACCACACTCCCTTCGGCTTCAATGTAGACACGCCCGCAGCGTATACCTCTTATCAGATCGTAATGACCTCCGAGAACCAGATGCAGCTGGACGAGATCCTGACCTACAACGATCCCGCATACACAGCGCCTTGCACTCACGCAAATACCGAGATCAAAGACGCTAAGGAAGCAACCGAGACCGAGGACGGCTACACCGGCGACAAGGTTTGTAAGGACTGCGGCGTGACCGTTGAGGAAGGTACAACCATTCCCAAGGTCGAGCCTACTCCCGATCCTGATCCCGAGCCCACTCCCGGCACCGGCGAGGAGAATCCTCCCAAGACCGGTGATGAGATCACGGTGCTGATGGTAGTTTCCGCTGTTGCACTGGCTGCGATCGCTCTCGTAGTTTCCAAGAAGAGAAATTATCAAAACTGAACAACCCCAACCAATAAAGCTCGCACCAAAGTGCGAGCTTTATTGGTTGAATCAATATTGCGTACCGTCCCAGGTTTCCTGCCAATGGGCTAAAAGTGCGAACAGCGTCGGAATACCTGCCTGTTTGACGATATCCTTATCCACCGATCCGTCCGTGTTGCCGAAATCGTTGGGGATATATCCGTCATTCCCTTGTTTGCTCAGAGCAACGCTCATCACCTGTGCCGCTGCTTCTAAGTAGTTTGTCTGCTTGGATGGATCCACTTCAAAATACTTCATCAAACCGCGAATATACCAGCCGTTCATCCAAGGGTTTTCAATATCGTTGTCAAAATCGAAATAGGATCTTCCTTGTCGCTTAAATGCGGTTCCGCCGGCGGAATCCGTTACAGTCGCTTTCGCGTGCTTCAAGTAATCCACCTCACCGGTGATCTCGTATAGGAGCGCGCCGCTGTAGATCATGGTGCCTTGATTGTAGTTTGCCTTCCAGCCGTTGCCCTTGCTGTCCTTGTACAGATCGCCTTCCCGCATATTCTTGGTGTCTCTCGTCCATTCGTAGATGGTTTTTGCGCGGGTCAGAGAGGTTTCGTTTTGGGTCAGCTGATAATGCGTCGCATATGCGATGATGGCGGGACCGTTGGAGCAGGTGGTAGGCCCCGAATGATCTCCCTTCCAGTGGATTCCGCCTTCTTCTGCATCCCAGCCATGCCAGATCAGTTCGAGAATCTCTTCCGCATAGGTGAGATACTTTTTCTCCTCCAGCATTTGATAGGCTTCCAGATAAACCAGAGCGATCCACTCGTTATCGTCATAATAATAGTCGCCGGAGTTGCCTGCGCTGGCATTGTAATAGTAGATCTTTCCGTCGCGCGTATTCAGCTCGGCACGGTATTTCTGAATGGTAGTATCCAGCATCTTCTGATATGCCGAACAGATCACGGGATCCTCGGGTGCCAGTCGATACGCTTCGGTGAGAGCTTCTGCAAATGCTCCCACGCCCCAAACTACAGCGGTATTTCCGCCGGGAGTGGTGTTTAGATTGCCACCGCGGGTATCATAGTAATCCTCGATCAGCATTTTGGTATATTCGATGGCTACCGACTTAAAGTCTTGTTCCGTAATTAACGGATCGATTTCTACCGTCTGGACGGGGACGACGGTGGTTGTCGGAGCAGATGACGTAGTGGTTGTTGTGTCGCTGCTTCCTGAATTGCAGGCGGTAAGCGTAGGAAACAGCAGGGTGCAGGTTAAAGAGAGTGAGAGAAATCTTTTCATAAGAACTCCTTGGGTATTAAGACAGTTTTGTATTTCGAGCCTGCATAGCGCAGACAGTCGATTCGGTCCGGTCTACAGCTCCTTGGTGGGATCAGCCGTAGAGGGCGAGGCTGCAGCGATTGCCGCTTCTTGGTAAGGGGGATATCCATATTCCTTTTTGAAACACTCCGAGAAGTATGCGGGTGAGGTAAATCCTGATGCCAATCCGGCTTGTGTAACCGTACATCTGCCATTTTGGAGAAGGCTGCGGGCGGAGACGAGTCTGGTCTGCATCAGATAGGCAGAAAAGGAAATCCCCATCTCGGCCTTGAAAATCTCCCCCAAATAATTGGGAGTCAGATGGATCGCAGCCGCGACTTCCCGCAGGGTCAGCTTCTCTTTGAAATGTAAATGAATATGTGAAACTGCCTGCATAACGGCACTACTGTGATTTTTTTTGCACGCTTTCTGATCGGGGAGCGCGCGGACAAAATACACTAATACCGTCTCCAACAAATGATGCATTGCGTATTCGCTGAATTCGTCGTCCCGTTCATACTCCTGCAGAAGTAGCACCAACAGTTGCTCGATAGACCTTTGTTCCTGTCGATTCAGACGAACGATTGTCTCGCCGTTATAGGAAATGATCTTCTCCAAAAAATCCCGAGAGATCTGTGCGTCATTAAATGCAATGTTATAGAGCTCCGCTTCGTATGCAATGATATTATGATAGTCTGAAGGAGTTACCAAATAGGCAGAGCCGGCAGACAGGGTATAAGAGTTTCCGTTATACTGATAGGTGATGCTTCCGGATTTGATATATTCGAATTCGTAGTAATCGTGCCAGTGAAGATGGGATTCGCCATTGAAATGTTTGTGACGGATTTCCAAATTGGTCTCACGGAATTCTCCGTCGCTGCGTACCAGCGTCGGTGCGGCAATCCTTTCTTTGGGCATGGACACAACCTCCTCATTTCAACAAATGTATGTATATTTACTTTCTTAGCTCCTGTTTCGCAAGAGTAAAATTGTCTGAATCGGTCGATTTTACAAAATGCTTTCGAACTTTCTGCTATTATTGATCTGTTGATCTTGGCTTCCACTGTTTTGACGCATGATTTGCAAAACGAAAGCGATTTCTATATTTCATTTTAACAATTTCCGCGCGCAAATGCAATCCATAAAATACTGTATAATTTTCAAAAATCACGGATCATTCCGATGCGTACGATTGCAGAGCTGTACGGAGTTGATAGAGGAAAAAAGAGTGCTCCGCTTGTCTTATACTCAAGCGGACGGCTTCCGGATTTAGAACCGCTTCTACGGTGATGAAGCAAACCTCACTCACGCGGATACCCGTCCCGCAGATTGTCTGGAGTAGCAGAGGCAGTCGTTCGCTGTGTCTCTCCGCTGCTTGGGCAAGCGAATGGTATTCCGCCTTTGGAAGCTCTGTGCTCTCGTCATTGTAGAAGAGGGCTATTGTCAGCGTGTGTTGGATCACCGTCGATCAAACTGCAAACCAATATAAAATTTTTTTGTAAAACCTATTGACAAAGTAGGCGAATGGTGCTATACTATGAATATCATAAACCGTTGAAGCGGAGATAACGTCGATCATGACTTCACAGAGAGCCCGTGGTGCTGAGAGTCGGGTAAGAAACAGGTCGGCAAATGGACCGCTGAGGGTGCAGTCAACGGCGAAATAAGTTTCGCCCAGTATTCTGCAACGTGAAGGCATACGTCAGTTGTCGGGGATATAAGCATTTTCCAAATGCCGTATTCCGCAAAGCGCACGCGCAGTTCCTTTGGAATTGCGGTGAATCAAGGTGGCACCGCGGATAGTGTTTCTACTGTTCGTCCTTGACAGAAGGTATATTTCTGTCAAGGGCGTTTTATTATTGAGTTCGACTCCTTTGACAGAGATGTTAAAGGAGTATTCTTATTGAGGAGGAACTGTTATGAACATCAACCCAAGCCTGAACGAGGTCAGAATCATTGCCGCTGCCGGACAGTATAAAGTGTTACCGATCAGCTGTGAGATTCTTTCCGACATCTGCACACCCATCGAGGCACTGCGTAAACTAAAAAAACTTTCGACCCACTGCTATCTGCTGGAGTCGGTGGCGGAAAAAGAAAAATGGGGGCGCTACACCTTCCTGGGTTACGACCCGAAGCTGGATATCTCCTGCGTGGACGGTAAGATGAAGATTGGAAGCGTTACCGTGAACACCGACAAGCCTTCCGACGTGATCCGTCAGATCCTCGCCGATTACAAGAGTCCTCGATTTGCTCATCTTCCGTCCTTTACGGGAGGACTGGTGGGATATTTCTCCTACGATTATCTCGCTTACAGCGAGCCTGCCGTCCGAACCGATGTGCAGGACACCGAGGCGTTCAAGGACGTTGACCTGATGCTCTTCGATAAGGTCATTGCCTTTGATAACTTCCGTCAGAAGATCATACTCATCGTCAATATGCCGCTGGACGATCCCGAAACGGGTTATAACAAAGCCGTGATGGAATTAAATCAGCTTGCCCTGCTTCTCAGAAACGGCGAAAAGAAGA
The DNA here is from genome assembly GCA_017463445.1 of Clostridia bacterium. Lineage (GTDB taxonomy): Bacteria > Bacillota > Clostridia > Oscillospirales > CAG-272 > CAKSQF01. Next base: position 1,134 of record JAFTPF010000090.1, on the reverse strand, counting down.
ACGAACCGGGCGGGAAATTGCTCGGCGAGGTCACACCGCTGTTTGAGAAAGAAGAATTTTGCGGTATGGTGGAAAAGGCAAAGCACTATATCCGCGAGGGCGACATTTTCCAGATCGTGCTCTCCAACCGTTTGTCAGCCCCCTTTGAGGGTAGTCTGCTGAACACCTACCGTGTGCTGCGAACCATCAATCCCTCGCCCTATATGTTCTATTTCTCAGGCACCGACGTGGAGGTGGCGGGCGCTTCACCCGAAACCTTGGTAAAGCTGGAAAACGGCGTACTGCACACCTTCCCCCTTGCGGGCACCAGACCGCGCGGCAAGACCGACGCAGAGGACAAAGCGTTGGAAGCGGAACTGCTTGCCGATGAAAAGGAGCTTGCCGAGCACAATATGCTGGTTGACCTTGGCAGAAACGATCTCGGCAAGATCAGCAAATTCGGGACGGTGCAGGTGGAGAAGCTGCATTCCATCGAGCGTTACTCTCATGTGATGCACATTGGCTCCACGGTCAGAGGCGAGATCCGAGACGACCGTGACGCGCTGGACGCCATCGAAGCGGTGCTTCCAGCGGGAACCTTATCTGGCGCACCCAAGATCCGCGCTTGCCAGTTGATCGGAGCGCTTGAAAACAACAAACGTGGCATCTATGGTGGTGCCATTGGTTATATCGACTTCACGGGGAATATGGACACTTGTATCGCTATCCGCATTGCCTATAAGAAGAACGGTAAGGTATTCGTGAGAAGCGGTGCAGGAATTGTGGCGGATTCTGTACCCGAAAAGGAATTTGAAGAATGTCTGAACAAAGCCAAATCTTCACTGAAAGCATTAGAACTTGCACAGGAGGCGGAAATATGATTCTTCTGATTGATAACTATGACAGCTTTTCCTATAACCTTTTTCAACTCATCGGTGAGATCGAGCCGGATATCAAGGTCATCCGCAACGATGAAATGACGATACAGGAAATTAAGAAATTGAACCCAGCTCGTATTATTCTCTCACCCGGTCCGGGCAGACCCGAAGATGCCGGAATTATTATTGAAGCAGCAAAATCACTCGGAAAGGACATTCCCATTCTCGGTGTTTGTCTCGGTCATCAGGCAATTTGTGCGGCATTCGGTGCAACTGT
>JAFTPF010000089.1 GCA_017463445.1 Clostridia bacterium | reverse complement strand
CCTTCTTGTAAGAAGGGTCCTTTGGAATCCCCCAAGAACTTTTGAAAAGCCGTGGCAAGTACTTGCCACGGCTTTTCAAAAGTTCTTGGGGGATTCCAAAGGACCCTTCTTACAAGAAGGGTCCTTTGGCGTAGCTCCATCACCCGTGATAGAGCTTTCGCACCTGATATTTCGGCTGGCTGGTGACGTTGATGCCCAGCTTTTTGTAGGTTTTCTCGTCCACGGAGGAGAGGATCACCGTAAAGTGCGCGTCACAGCCGCGGAGATTGGAGAGCTCCGCCATAGCGCGGGCGGCAACGGGATCGGTTGCCGAGCTGATGGAGAGGGCGATCAGCACCTCGTCGGAGTGCAGACGGGGATTGCGGTTTTTGAGATTCTCGATCTTCAAACGGCAGATGGGCTCCAGCGTCTCGCGGCTGATCAGATCAACCTCCTTGTCGATGCCCGCAAGTGTCTTCAGCGCGTTCAGTAGCAGTGCCGCGGAGGGACCCAGCAGAGGGCTGGTCTTGCCCGTGACGACTCCGCCGTCGGGGAGCACCATGGCGGCGGCGGGAGCCCCCGTGTCAGCCGCTTTTCGGAGCGCCGCATCGATGGCGGGGCAGAGGGCTTCGGTAACGCCCATCTGCTGCATCAAAAGCTCCAGCTTCTCCTTTTGCGTTTCGGCGGCTTCGCCCTGACGGATGGCCACCTGCGCCTGATAATAGCGGCGCAGGATCTCCAGTCGGGATGCCTCGCGGACCGCCTCTTGATCGAAGATGCAGTAGCCTGCCATATTGACGCCCATGTCGGTAGGCGACTGATAGGGGGAGCTGCCCTGGATGCGCTCCATCATCGCTTTCAGCACGGGAAAGATGTCGATGTCGCGGTTGTAGTTGACGGCGGTCTTGCCGTATGCCTCCAGATGGAAGGGGTCGATCATGTTCACGTCGTCCAGATCGGCGGTGGCCGCTTCGTAGGCGACGTTGACCGGATGCTTCAAGGGGAGATTCCACACAGGGAAGGTCTCGAACTTGGCGTAGCCCGCCTTGATGCCGTGCTTGTTCTCGTGATAGAGCTGGGACAGGCAGGTGGCCATCTTGCCGCTACCGGGACCGGGAGCGGTGACCAGCACCAGCGGGCGAGTGGTCTCGATGTATTCGTTCTTTCCAAAGCCCTCCTCGCTGACGATCTTTCGTACGTCGTAGGGATAGCCCTCGATGGGGTAGTGCTTGTAGCTCTTGATGCCCAGGCTCTGGAGCCGCCGGATGAAGGCGTCGACACCGGGCTGACCGGTGTAGCGGGTGATGCAGACGCTGCCCACCATCATGCCCAGCGCACGGAAGGCGTCGGTGAGGCGGAGCACCTCGTCGTCGTAGGTGATGCCCAGGTCGCCCCGCTTTTTGCTTTTTTCAATATCGCCCGCATTGATGGAGATGACGATCTCCAGCTCGTCCTTCAACTGAGAGAGCATACGGATCTTGCTGTCCGGCTCGAAGCCGGGGAGCACGCGAGAGGCGTGGTAATCGTCGAAGAGCTTACCGCCCAGCTCCAGATAGAGCTTGCCGCCAAACTGGTCGATGCGCTCGCGGATGCACTCCGACTGCATGGTCAGGTATTTTTGGTTATCGAAACCCTGTCGCATAGTAGTGTCCTTTCCGATGCCGACCGTGTCGGCGCCTGCGGAATGTTTTTCTTTACCATACTATTATACCATTTTTTTTATGGAAATCAAGCAAAATCGGAGGACGAAATCAACAAAATTTCGCCCTCCGATTCGTTGAATTTGACCATAGACGGTCAACGGTCATTCTTTCAGAGACAGTGTCAGCAGTCGGTCGCCCGACGACACGCTGCTCTCGCAGGTGAGAGACAGATCTCCGTACCGCTCGGCGTTGATGATCAGAAGCGGCGTGGCGAGGTCGGCGCCTGCGCGGCGCAGACCGTCGATGTCAAAGGACAGGAGCAGATCGCCTGCCTTCACCGTATCTCCCGAGCGGCAGCAAGGAAAGTAGTGTTGGTTTGCTCCTTGGAAAGCGGCGTGACCGATGTGGATCAGCAGCTCCACGCCGCTGTCGGTCTCGAAGGTGAGGCTGTTGCCCGCCGCCGCCACAGAGGTGACCGTTCCGTCGTCCGGCGCGTAGACCTTCCCCAGTACGGGCAGGATCGCGCATCCCTGTCCCATCACGCCTGCGGCGAAGGCAGGATCGTCCATCTGGGACAGCGGGATCACCTTTCCGCTCAGAGGGCTGGCAAGGGTGATAGAGACGGGGGCGGCTTTGAGGGCGGCATTGACGTCGCCTTGCTCGTCATGATCGGTTTGTCCGCGGCGAGGACGAATTGGAGAGATGGTCTGACTCTTGGGCAAAACTGCCAATGTCAGCAATAAACTCAGCAGAGCGGACGATAGAAAGGTGACGGCGAGGGCTGGCAGATCGCTCGCAAAGCCGTCGATGCCGTTTGCGTTACCGCTGAAGATCGATCCTGCGATGGAAAGGATCGATGGTGCGGCATCATCATCGCCGCTTAGTGCGCCCGATACTGTTCCGAACAGACCGCCCAGCGAAGCGGAGAGAGAAACGGTAAGCAACGCCTTTCCTTGGCGCAGGCAGACTCCGTAGAGGGCGAGCGCGTCGGATCCCGACAGTGTCCCCAGCGCCGCTCCCACCGAGATCTGTCTATGACTGCGGTCGCGGCTACGCAGGAGGAAGGCGATCGCTGTACCGAACAATGCCGCTGACACCGAAAAGAGCGCAGTACGCCAAAGATCGGGGGCGTCTGCAGAAACGGGAAGATGCTTGCCTCCCAAGAGCAATAACAGTGGCATTGTAAACGATAGCAGGAGCGATGCCAGCCAATCGACCCGTCGGTACAGCAGGTGGAATCCGCGGGCGATGAGATTGCCGATCAAGGTACACGACGGTCCGATCACGCAAAGTGTGATCGGGAGGCAGACGGCAAGAATCACCACCGGCTTCAGTAATCCTTTGACGATGCCGGGCAGAAACCGCTCCGTAAGCCGCTCGATCCGTTTCAGCAATGGGATAGTAAGCAGGATGGGCAGTATTGCTCCCGAATAGACCGTTCCGCGGATCGACCACCGTAAGGTGTCGGTCCCTTTTCCTGCAAGCCAGGCCGAGAGGGTTGGGTGCAACAGGATCGCCGCCGTCAGGATCGCCAGAGGCTGACTGCATCCGATCCGCTCTGCAAGGCTGTATGCCAGCAGAATGGGAAAAAAGTAAAAGAAGGCGTCTCCCGCCGCCGACAGGACGGCGTAGACCGATCCCGATATCGACATCAGACCGAACGAGACCGCTAGGGTAGTCGCCGTTTCGATGAGTGTACTTGCCAGCATAGCCGGTAGAAGCGGGCGAAGGACGGTCTCGGCAAAGCCGAGGATGCGGGCGGATAACGAGAGGGGCGCACGAGGCTTCATACGAATGCTCCTGTAAGCGAAATGACGTTTGCACTCAGTATGTACCAAAATTTGCGGAATATACAGAAGAAGCCTTTGGACGAAGAACCTCCCGTCCAAAGGCTTTGAGAAGTATCGATCTATCTTACAGATGAAACCGACCGATCAGCTCGCCCTTGGCGACAGCGGCACGGTATGCGCCTTCGTAATCGGACATGGATTTGGAGCAGTTTTCCAGATCGGTGTAGATTCGCAGCAGGAAGAGGGCGTCGGCTTCGGGCGCGGATTCCTCCAGTACCTCGCGAAGCAGAGCGGCGGCACGCTGATAGTTGTAGGCGGCTTGTGCCAGACGGGCGTTGATGTGCTTTCTGTATCGGGGAGAGGTCAGGCGAACGCTGTCGAATAGCTGAGCGGCAGGCTCGTGTTTTCCGCGGTCGATCAAAAGAAGCAGGGTGTTGTAAAGGTATTCCTCACCGTATCCCGCGCGATCGTCGGCAATGCAGAGGGTGGGGTCGCCCATTTTGTGATCCTCGGCACAGTCTATGATGGCAAGAAGGGTGTTTGCCTTATCTTCAATAGCACCTTTCGGATAGCAGGTACGGGCGGTAAAGCGTAGACAGGTGTCGATCAGATTGCGCGCGCTTTCCAGATAGCCTTTCCGGAAGGTGTCCAGTCCTTCCTGCAAATAGCAGTCGGCAAGGAGAAGCGCCAGCTCGTCGTCGAAGTCGCTGAGCTGCTTGCAGTCGTCGATGCAATCCTGCCAACGACCGGAGGCATAGTGGGCGCGGATCTGCTCGATCAGCCCCGCCTTACGGTAGACCAGCGCGTCGGTGTCCTCGTCCAGCAGGTAGCCCACCGGCACCGATAACTGCTTTGCCAGGAAGCAGACGGTCTGCAGGGAAGGAGTCGCCAGATCGTTTTCGATCTGACTGAGCATATTGCGGGTCATATAGTCTCCGCAAAGAGCCGCCTGGGTGATGGCACGCTCCTTGCGCAGGGTACGGATCTTTTGTCCGAGGGTCATAAGAGTTCTCGCTTTCGTGATTTTTGTAAATCAATTTTACCACAGAAGAGTGAAAATGTCAATAGGATTGACTAAATTCCCCGAAATGTTCAAAAACGCCAAATAGACCCGTTTGCAGATGACGCAAACAGGTCTATTGATCGGTCGGCTCGCAAACCTCGTACAAAAACGCCTTCCCCTTGGTTCCTGCCCGACGCACCAGCCCCAGCTTTTCGAAGAGCTTCAGGGCGTAGTAGCCGCCGCGGGAAGGGTAGCCGCCCTTTTTGTAGAACTGGGCGGCGGTGAATGGAGAGGATAGTCCGTCGGGGAAGACCCGACGCCAATCCTCGGGTTCGTAAAGGCGGATCTCCTCCACATATGTCACGGGCATCCGCTCAAAGCGGGTGGAACCCCGTTTGCCGTCTTTTCCCCAGCCGTCCAGATTGCGGAAATCCTCCACGTCCAGAAGCAAGACCACGAAGGTCAGACCGGGCGTGCCCACCAGCTCGTCCAGTGACGCCAGCTCGGGGGCGGCGGCGAAGGGGTGTCCCGTTTTGGGGGATTTGCGGCGATTGGACAGATTTCCTTCACCGTCGATCCAGTAGATCCAGCGGGTGCGGGGGACGGGATGGACTACCGTCACGGCGTAGCCCTTTTGCAGAAAAGCAGTGATCTTCTTTTTCAGCCGATAGAGCCCGCGGGTTTGGATCTCGATGATCTCGCCGTCTTTGGCAATGTCGGCAAAGTAGGAGCCGATTTTTTGCTCGTGGAAGGCAGGATCGGGCTGGTAGAAATGCTTGAGCACCGCGTGGAGCGTCTTTTCGCCCAGCGTGCCGATGCCTTCCCGCAGGCGATCCGCCTCTACGCGGGAGACGGCGGTGGCAAAGCGATGAGTCGGAGACTCTAACAGACAGGGATCGCTTCCCTTGGCGTGGTGAAAATCGCCCGCCGCGGAGAGGGGTATCTCTGCGGCGGGGACCGTCATATGCTTGTCCGTACTCATTGTGCGTTTTGGGCGTGCAGATCGGCGTCCACGCCCTTGGCGATGGCGCAGACGAACTGATCCTGCCAATCGGGATCTCTGAGCTTGTTAAGATCGTCGTGATTGGTGACGAATGCGCTCTCGATGAGAACGGTGGGCATGGAGCTGTACAGCAGTATGTAGAGCTGATTGTCGATGCTCAGCGTGACTTTATCGCTCATGGTCGCTTGCATCGATTGCAAAACAGAGGTTGCCAGACGCAGGGTCGCGTCACGGGTGGTAGAATAGAAGATGCGAGTGCCGTTGACCGTAGGATCTGTGAACGTATTGCAATGGATACTGACAAAATAATCCGCGCCCTGCTCGTTGACGTAGGAAGGACGATCTTTGGCGTAGAAGATACCGTTGACCAAGGAGACGGGACAGTCCTCGGGATCGTCACCGGGACGGGTCTCACCGACCTTGTAGCCCATCTTTTCCAGTGCCTTCTTCAGCTTCTTGGTAATCTCAAGATTGATGTCCTTTTCATAGACGTATTCGAATTCATCAGCGGTTACGGTCTTTCCGCTTTCGGTGACGTAGACGGTGTTTCCGCTATCGTCCTTTTGCTCATAGACGTATTCGCCGTCTTCGGTCAGACGCACCGAAGAGCCGTTATCGTACCAGCCGTGTCCGGCATCCACGAAGATCAGATACTGCGCGTTCTCGGCGGAATAGGTCAGCTCGGCGTAGGGCGTGCCGTCATCGGGATTGGTGGTGGGATCCTTGGGCTCGTCGTCGGGATCGACCTTGTCGGGATCCTTGTCGGAATCGTCGTCCTTGGTCTTATCGGCGACCTTGGGATCGTCGCGATCGTCCGGCGTGCCGGATTTGGGATCGTCCGAGGAATAGGCAAAAGCCGAAAGGATACTGCAGACGATAAAGACCGTCAACCAAACGGCGGTAAATTTGATCAATTGAGTTCGTGCGTTCACGGTTGCCTCCAAAAGAGTATACTACATTTATTTTATCACAAAATCTCGGAAACAATTGAACAAACTGTTAATTTTGGCGGATTTTTTGATTTCGCCCGTGCGTAACCGTGAGATCTTGCGAGAGCGGCGGCGTTTTGTTACAATTCCTTTCGGATGCGTTCCAGCGCGCCTTTCTCCAGACGGGAGACCTGGGCTTGAGAGATGCCGATGGCGGAGGCGATCTCCATCTGGGTCTTGCCCTTGAAAAAGCGCAGGCTGATGATCATTTTTTCTCTGCCTGACAGATGATCCAGCGCCTCCTTCAGGGCAATATTTTCCACCCACACCTCGTCGCTGCAGGAAGGATCGCTGATCTGATCCATCACATATAGAGAATCCGAGTTGCCGTCGGTGTAGACCGGCTCGTACAGCGAGATCGGCTCCACGATGGCTTCCAGAGCCGATACCACTTCCTCCTTGGTGTGTTCAAAACCGTCTTTCGCCAGCGCGGCGGTGATCTCCTCTACGGTGGGTTCTCTTGCCATAGTGCGGGACAGCGTTTCCCGTGCGCTCAGGGCCTTGTAGGCAAGATCGCGGACGCTGCGGCTGACTCTGACGGCGTTGTTATCCCGCAGGTATCGCCGCACCTCGCCGATGATCATCGGTACCGCGTAGGTGGAGAATTTGACGTCCATATCCACATTGAAATTATCCACCGCCTTGATGAGTCCGATGCAGCCCACCTGAAAGAGGTCGTCCGGATTCTCCCCGCGGCTCTGGAACCGCTGGACGATGGACAGCACCAGCCGCAGATTGCCGTCGATGAGGGTGTTTCGCGCTTCATCGTCCCCTTCGTGGGCGGCTTTCAGCAGGACCTTCATCTCCTGGGCCGTGAGGGTTTTCAGCTTGGAGGTATTGATCCCGCACAGATCGACTTTGTTATAGAATTTGATTTGATACGCCACTTTTGACTTCCATCCTTTTACATTTGACTTCGTGTGGATAGTATTGCCGTGGCGCGGGCGGGGTCATACAAGGGAAGAGGAAAGTAAAAAATGGAAAGGCGAAACAACATAACACCCCTCCGTATGGGGAGGGGTGAAGCACTATTCGGTACTGTACGTTATGTATAGCAATTCATATTTATCAGTATCATCAATTGAATCGTTTAGATCAACCTCGATCCAATAGGTTCCGGTGGTTTCAACGGTATACCGTATCATTTCTACGTTACTGTCCAAAAGGGATGACCAAGCGATTACATCACCACCTTGCGATGTAGTCAAATACAAATCAAAATCTGTTACGTCTGTTTCAGAATAATGAATGTTTCCGGATTTATCTACATAACCGTCCGTTCGAGCAAGCCAAGCTAAGCTGATTTGAATTTCCGTGCCTGCTACCAAATAAATCGGTTCAGATACAATACCAATCGTAGAAGTTGTTTCGGAATTCATATGTTCAATGAAATTATCACTATTGTCAATCATTTTTTGTGCGTCCAATACACCTGCACCTACCTTGGCATCGAAATATTCAATGGTTTCTGAATAGTCGTCGGTATATTGTGCAGTTGATGTAAGCAACGCCATTGTTTTATCAGGATAGATGCAGTATTCGGGGTTGCTCTCAAACAACCATGCAATCGCTGCTGTTACTTGAGGAGCAGAAAAGCTTGTACCGGCTTTGCTTCCGATATTGGGAATGGTTACGGAAAACTCAGCAGAAATATTGGGCTTTACCACAGGAGAATCGCAATCGTAGCTTGCATTAGGAGCATGATTAAAATGATATTCCGAATTGGAATATGTTGTATTTACACCGCCTACGGTGATAACATTATACGCATAGCCGGGAGACGATATTTCATTATAAGGATTATAGTCGCTCTTGGTGTTATTGGTGCTGTAGTTTCCGGCTGATTTTACTACGGTGATAAAATGGGCTTCTATTTGATAATCGTATACTCCATCATATTCGGGTCTATAATATTTATCACCGTATTCATATGTTTGGGTTGTAGTATTGTAATTATTGTTATAATCCCCAAAACTACAGTTTACAATATCGCATCCCTGTTCAATAAACCAAGACAAATAATATACTCGTGACGTTCTGGCAACATAAAATTCCGCATCGGGTGCCATCTGCGCAATGATGGATGTAACCGCAGTAGCATGATCAGAAACGATTTCGTACTGATACTGGCGCGTGATATTTATATTAGAGAGATGATCGAGGGTAGATTCACATATTCCTTTCGCCTCAAATACACCAATCCGAATTCCGTCTCCGGTATATGTGCTGTTGGAATATATATCATAAGCATTGCTACCTTGAAGTGTTGTATCCCAAGATGCTTCGTCGGATTCTTCACATTCATATCCAAGCGACACGCTTTCAATATTATCGCATTGACATAAGTATTCAAGCGTTTGAACATCAACGGTAGCGGCATCAATCGAAAGCAGAACGAAGGGGGAATAATCAATCGCATTTATACTGTCATATTCTATATCATCAATCGTATTCAAATTTTGCTGAATCAAATTCGAATGGTATGTTTTAGAAAAACTATTTAGTCTTGATCTGAAATCTCGGATTTCCTCAATACAGTCCAATGTACTCCGTTCTCTTGAAAAGGACAAATACTCTTCAGTCTGCATAAAACCGCTTTCGAATTGGACAGTCATTTCGATAGACACATCAGACTGATTATCCGAATTTCTCGAATAATCGGAAACACTATTGGATAGAGCAGACAAATCATTCGTTGCTTCTGTTAATTCATCGCGATCATCAATAGTATAATGATTTTCGTTATTGAAATGAAAATGTATTTTATTATAATCATTTACACTCTCGGTTTTATCAGCACTATCAGATGTCGCCTCAACGGAATATGCAGCAAACGAAGTGATGGGCAGTATCAACACGCACAGAGCTAATATAACAGAAAAAACTTTATATTTCATAAATGTCTCCTTTCAACCATTGTTGCAATCAAACTTTAATCATCAGTTTCGTGACCAACATTCAAAGCCTTGATTTGCACCAGCAAAATTTCCTGATCCTGCGCAAGACTCCAAATGGTTTCAAGGTTCACGTCCTCATACCGAAGCGTTACCATGGTATGAACATAAGGATCTCGGTCATCATTCCACGCCCCGATCTCCTTGTTTTTCACCGAGGCAAAGGCTTCCTCAAACGGCTCGGTTACCTCGATATATCCGCGCATACGGAAGGTGAACGAGATTTTATCGCTTCCCAAACCGATTTTGCGAGCCATAAACTCGGTAAGCAAATTAGACAGCGCCTCCATGGAATCAGCGGTTAACCAATCGCCGGTAGCACCTTCATAGATCTCGACCTTTTCCCAAATCGGAGTAGGCTCCGCGGTTCGCACAGTGGTTACCGCAGTGGTGGTATCGGTTGGCTCAGCATCGTCGGCACAACCGGTGAGTAGAAGCGCGAATAAAAGCAGAAAAATGATAGTTGTTCGTTTCATACGGTAGCATCCTTTCGTTGTGAAATCGATTTTGTTAATGGAACAAGCTTTATCTGCCCATTGGATTCATTCCTTTCCAAGGTGAGATTTCTTCAATTGCAGTATATCACAAGAAATGTTTTTTGTCAACACAGAATACTGTCGATTTTGCTGTGAGGTATAAAAAACAGAGGAGTTTTTTGTGCAAAACAATCAAAATGGAATAAATCAAGGGAGGCAAGAATTTGCCTCCCTTGAGCTTGTCGAAAAAATCTTCATGATAACTGGAGGAAGGGGAAAACCATCTCAAACGCCGAAGTTTTTCCCCTTCCTCCAGACCTCCTACCCCATTCCTTGGCTGGCGGCAGTTCTAAATTGATACTTTTTCGACAGACTGAAGG
>JAFTPF010000088.1 GCA_017463445.1 Clostridia bacterium | reverse complement strand
TAATCGAACTCAATGCCTTTCATATAAGCATCCGCGAAGATGACGTCCGAGCTGGTTCCTACCATGGAGTTGGTACCGCCGGGAGCGATCCAACGGGGAATCCAGCCGTTATCTTTGTAGTGTTGCACCAAACCGTTCAAGAGTTCGGTGTCCAGCGTAGGAGTGAGGAGCGCATACGCCGCCCAGGTGGTACGGTAGGTGTCCCAGAAGCCGTTGTTGACGTAGAGCTTGCCCTCGGTTTTCTTTCCGCCATTGTAGGGGGAGGCGTAGACCCATTTGGGCGCTTCGTTGGTGCCCTCGTTTTCGCTGTACAGGTTGGGATAAGCGTAGAGGCGGTACATATTGGAGTAGAAGGTGACCATCTCGGTGTAGGACGCGCCCTCGATCTCGATGATCCCGCAGATGTCGTCCCACGCCTTTTGTGCTTTTGCAAAAACGGTGTCGAAGCTATCGCCCTCGGGGATCTCCAGCTCCAGATTGTGCTGTGCCTGCTTGCCCGAGAGGAAGGAGGTGGCGAACTTGAAGGTCACCTCGGTGGTGCCTGCGGGGAAGGAGACGATGCCGGTCTTGCCGTTGGAGGATTCCTTGTAAGAGGCTGGGGTCTGATCGAACTTACCGTAGACCTTCAGGGAGGAGGAACCATTGTTGGTATGCTCGGAGGTAGCGGTTACCGCGCCGGAGGCGGTGTCCACCGCCAGCGTGCCGCCTGCACGGACACAGTCAAAGATGATATTGACGTTCTCGCTATCCTTGGGGAAGGTGAAGCGGACGTAGACGCCGTGGGTGGTGGGGGTCATCTCCACCTGCACGCCCGACGCCTTGGAGCCCTCGTCAAAGGTGACGCTGTAATAGTGCGCCTTGGCGATCTCGTTATCGTGGCTGAAGGTGGCGCCCACGTTGGCGGCTTCGATATCGCTGTTCTTCATATTGCCGATATCCACAGACGTGTTTGCCATAAACTGCCAAGTGCCGTAGTCGCCCACCCAAGTGGAGGGAACGTGGGACACGCTGAACTGGGAGATGGTATTGTTCTGGTAGTGATACGGCTGGTTGGAGCCTACCTCGGTAATGGGCGCGATGAAGTTGAAGCCGTTCGGCATTGTGATAAAGGGAGTGGTCAGACCGCGGGAGAAGGAGGTGGTGCAGTTGGTGCCGCGCGTGGTGAGGATGTAGTCGGAGAGATGCTCGTAGACCACAGGGGCCTTGTTCTCGATCACCAGATCGTCAAAGTAAGCAAGGAAACGTGGATTGGTAGTCGCCTCATCCATACGGAAATAAACATAGATACTGTCGATGGTCTTGCCCTCAGCAACATCACCCAGGCAGGTCTCGATATAGTTCCACTGCTCGGTGTAGAGCGCGGCCGACTGACCCTTGGACACGGGATCCATACCAAATCCGTTCTGGTCGATGGCGGAAAGCTCAGAGAGGTAACTGCCGTCGGTGAACTTCACGTCGATGGCCATGTACATGGAGGTATACTCGTAATCGTAAGTAGAGCCGTCGTGGAGCGCAGGGAAGTGAACGTAGGAAAGCTGCGTGTTCTTGGTGACCTTGATGTTCAGTCCGCTGTACAGGAGGTTTCTGGCGTAGGCTTCATTCTTGGAGGTCTTCTTGCCCCAAACTGCCAGCGCGGAGGAGCCGTCAAATGCGCCGGGCTTGTTCCAGGGGGCTGTGGGACCTCCGTTCACCACCGTCGCCATAGGTGATTCCTGGGGCTTTTCCTCGGCCTTTTCACCGGTAGACAGACGTAGATCGGATAGCTGGGTCATATCGGCACCGTTGTTTTCAGTGATCTCCAGCTTGTAGTAGCGGTAAGGCTTGGGATCTGCGACGGTATATTCCACCGTCTGTCCCCGTCCGCTGAACTTCTGGTTCGACTGCCGGTCGATGACGGTGTAGCTCTTGCCGTCGGCAGAGCCGGAGAGGGTCCAGGCCTTGGGGTCTCGTCCGTCCTCATCGTTGGCGGAGGTGATGGTGTACTTAGCCAGCGTCCGCTCGGCGGTCAGGGCGAAGGACACCCACACGGGATCGGAGGCGGAGGGTCGCTTCTTGGACAGGTACTTGGTAGCGGAGGAGGAGTCAAAGAGATTGACCTTTCCCTCGCCCGAAATGTCATCTGCCGAGCCTTCGATTGAGCCCGAGTCCACCAGATTGGTAAACTCACCGCCCAGCTCGGAGGTGACGGCGTAGGCTTCCACATTGTTGTAGTAGCCATTGTCCGATTTGGATTCGGCGGGGGCTTTTTCGTCCGCTTCGAAGGAAGAGGAGAAGAGCACCTTGTCAGGGATACTGCTCTCTGCGGCAAAGGAAGGCCACTGCACAGCGGCAAGGGGAGCCGAGCCCAGCAGTACAGCCAATCCGAGCGCGATCAGTTGGTTAGTTCTTTTCATAGGAAAATACCTTTCGTGCGATATTTGGGAATGCCTGACAGGTCAGCAGAACTATTCCCCAGTATGCCTATTATAGCATATTTTTTCAACGGATGCAATGCGAAAAATACGGAACGTCGCTAAAAAATGCGAATAATACCCAAAGGAAACAGTCGGAACGGAAATTTTGCGCGATATGATAAAAAAGCAGAAAATCCCTCTGTTCAAACGGGGGATTTTCTGCTATAATGAAAGCAACTACACTACACGGGAGGTAGAGATGAACAAACAGCTTCGCACCGTATCCGCACTGCTCCTGACGGCGCTTTTGCTGTCCGCCTGTCAGACCGCACCTGCAAAGATTACCGCCGAACAAACGAGCCGTCCTGCCGACGACCGTGTTACGACGATTGTCAACGATCCGCTCCCGCCCACGACCACCGCTCCCGTCACCGATCCGACGCCTCCCGAGACCGACCTCCCCGCCCAGCCGGTGACCTATCCCGCTTGGGAAGGGCGCTCCGATATCGAACTGCTGTTGGAGACCGACGGCAGCAACGGCGAGCTTTTGTCGGTGACGGGCTGGCAGGATCGGATCCTGCTGTCCTACGCTCGCTTTGATCCCGAGGGCGGCGCCCCTCTGAACGCTCACGCACGGCTGATGAACGTAACTACCGGCAAGCTGTCCGAGGCGGTGGAGCTGCCCGGCGCCGAATACTGCGCCGTGTTTCTGGAAAACGGCAGGATTTGCCTGTACGATCAGCTTTCCTGCGTGGCGAAGGTCTACGATCTTGCAGGGAATCTCTGTTACAGCTACGAGAGCAGGGATCGGTCGGTGGGTTTTTCCATCGATCCCGACGGAAACGGTACCCTCTGGTGCTATTCGGGGATCTCGCCCGTTCTCACGAAGGTCGCGCTGGACGGCTCGGCGGTAAAGCAGATCACCATCCCTGCCACCGAGGGCGGCTATATCATGGGGCATCGGGAGGGCGTCACCTACTACTCTGCCTGGGACGGTGGGAACGGTCAGGTCTACGCAATCGATCCCGACGGTGGCGTTACGCTTCTGCCGGTGGTCGAGAGTTATTTCTGGGGCGGCGGCTGTCTGTACACCGATGAGTATCCCAATCGGCTGGTAGATCCTGCCGATATCGAGACGATCTACCAAGTGCAGGGTGACGATGCTTTCTCCTGGATCGTTGCAGGGGAGGACAGCCACATCCTGGTGGAACGCTATGCCGAGGACGGCGTTGGCTCCGCGTATTGGGTGCTGGATTATGAAAACGCCCTTCGCTATCCTGCGTTGGAATCGGACGGCGAGCGGTTTTACGATCATTTTTACTCTCCCGAGAAGGGCGTGTTCTGTTTCGTCGTCAGTAGCTACGGCGAGGATGGACAGCTTTCCGGTGCCAAGCTCTGCCGCTGGCGCTATCAGCACGACGGTGTGGAAGCAGACATCGGGAAGGCAGCCCTGTCCGAGACCGAGCGGGAAAACGCCGAGATCGCAGCCCGCATCAAGGAAAAATGGGGCGTTTTGGTGATCTACACCGAGCCGCTGATCCACCAGGTGGCAAGCGATTACAGTACCGTAGTCATTACCGATCCCGCGCAGCTTCACAACGCGCTCCTGCAGCTGGAGGCGGCGCTGTCCGCCTATCCCGACGGCTTTTTCGACGACCTGTGCTACGGCAATTTCACCGTGCTGGAGCTTTACCTCTGCGGTAAATTCACACCCCTGACCTCTGCGGGCATCACTACGGCGGAAGCTCTGTCCAACACCCGCGGAACGGCGATGGTCATCGGCTTCAACATCGAATTGATGGACGGCGAATATGCGCGCGTCCTTGCCCACGAGCTGCTCCACATCATGGAGCGGCGCATCGATCAGATCGATGCAGACGCTCTCGCCGAGTGGATCTCCCTGACCCCGGGCGGTCACGACGCCTATTACTATTCCTACCATGATGAGAGCGGCAACGGGATCAGTGATCCATCCAACACCTACCCCTACGAATCCGACCCCGCCGATGCCTATTTCGTGGATGCCTATTCCAAATCCTTCCCCACGGAGGACCGCGCCCGCATCTTCGAAAAGCTGGTGGAATCGGGCGGCGATCCCTACTTTGCCGACTCTCCCGTGATGATGGCGAAAGCCCGTACCCTCTGCCGCATCATCCGCGAGTATTTCCCCAGCGTCGCCGCTCTCGAGCGTGCGTCTTGGGAGGAACGCTAAGGGAACTTTTTGAAAAAAGTTCCCTTAGAAACCCTCAAAAACTTCTATAAAAGAACGGCAAATACTTGCCGTCCCAAATTGGTGTAAATTATTTATCAGAAGTTTGGGGAGGGTCAAGGGAACCTTTTTTTCAAAAAGGTTCCCTTAATCTTATCCAAACACCTCCGCCGCGGCGACTATCCGCAGCAGGTCGGGCTCGATCTTGTCTCTGCCGTAGGCGTCGAAGAAGCGGTCGCGATAGGCATCGGTCTTCAGATTGAAGAACAAGCTCCACGCTCCCCAGAACAGGTCGATGTGGCGGTCGCCCACGCCGCCGTTGCCCAGATCAATAAAGCCCGAGAACCTCCATCCGTCCAGCATAATGTTGGGCAGGCAGTAGTCCCCGTGGAGCAGGGTGTCGGCGCGGAGCAGATGCCCCTCCCGTCGCACCACTCCGATGGCTTCTTCTGCCGAGGCGTAGCCCCAATTGTCGGGGAAGAGGGAAGCGTCGTAGCGGCCGATGCGGTAGCCTTCCTCTGCGGATGCCAGATAGTCCGCCGTGCGGTCGGGGACGGGACAGCCGTCAGGTGGAACCTCGTGAAGTGTACGAAGCAGCTCGGCGGTGGTGACGCACAGCCGCGTGGGATCGGCGAGATAGTCGGCGTGGGTGCAGTCCTCTCCCGCCACGCGGCGGGTCAACATCCAATCTTTTTCGTCGGACAGATAGCACAGCACCTCGGTGGCAAGCCCCTTTTCGTGGAAGAAGCGGGTCAACTCCGCCTCTCGCCTCAGTTCTCCGACTGCGGAGGATTTGAGGTAGTAACCGCCGTCCTTCTCAATGTAGATCACCTCCGCAGCAGGGGAGCAGCTGCTGTCGTAGAGCGGCGCGCCCTCCATCAGCCAGCGAAGCTCGGCGGGGAAGCGGGTGAGATCGGGGTGGGGGATGATTGTGCGTTTCATTGGTCGGTTCCCTCCACCAGCCCCGCCAGCGGAGCGGAGATCTCGTCGGGGAGGATCGCCAGCGTCATCTTCTCCTGATCCTGCTCGGTAGTAGTGGATTTCATGTAAACATACGCCTTCCCTTTGATCACTACGAACCACTCATTCAGGATCACGATCCCGTCACCGCTCTGTGCCCACACCTCCACGGTGTCGTAGCCGTCCTCGGCGATAGCAGTGGCGGTCTCCAATTTGGCGACGTCCAGCTCCGAATAAGCGCGGATTGCCGTCACCGCCTCATCGAAGAGGCGTACCTTGACGGGATCGCCGTTTTCGTCCTCCTGCTCGTAGTCGAGAAGATACCAAGCGTCCGGGTCAGCGCGGTAAAACTCCACAATCGCCGCTGCCTGATCGGCAGGCGCAAAGAGCCGATCCTGTCCGTTCCAGACGATGTCGAAGCCGTGGCTGTTCTCAATGGCAAAATAGTTGCCGGAGAGGTAGCCATTCAAAAAGCCATCGGGCTTGTAGGAGAAGACGGCGGTCTTTTTCTCCATACAAACGTAGTAGTCGCACTCCAGCGGCAGAGCTTCATAAACTACGCCGTCGGCGGTAAACCGCTCGTCCTGATAACCGCTCTCTTCAATGAAGATGCCGGTGGCCACGTAATCGGAGGGCGGAGCGGCGTGGATATAGACCAGATAGCCGCCGTAGCCCAGTGCACCCACCGAAACCAGTCCGCAAAGGATGGCTGCCACGGCAAAATACCGCAGAGCGGGAGGTGTATTGGTGTCGGGAAGGGCGGGCTTGTCCTTGCGGCGCAGCTCTTTCAGACGCTGCCGCTCGGCTTTCGCGTCACTTACACGGCGACGGATGGTCTGCACTTTCCAAACAGACAGTACGGCGCCTGCCAGCAGTACGATTCCTGCCGCAAGCAACAGGATAAGTTTTGTGGTAAGATTCATAGGTGATCTCCTTTCTTGGTAGCAATCCCAAAACGCCGCAGATCGCTCTCCATCAGCGGAATAAACCGAGGGCTGTTATACTGATCCAGCCCCATAAGTATGTGGGTCTTTTTCATTCGCTCCAGCGAGCCCAGTGCCTGACTTGCCAAATCGGGATCGATCGACCCCGTGATCTTGATCTGCCCGAAGGCGAAGGCGAGAGTGACCTGATCGGAATAGTAAGAGGTTTCCACGTCCTCCTCGTCATAGGGGGCGTCGGGAGGAAGATAGCCCAGCTCCCATTCGTCGTCCATCAGCCAGCGGGGAAGATCGGCGAAGTTCACCGTCGGCTTTTTGCGGAGCATCTCCGCCAGCATTGCCAGCGCGTCCGCGCCCTCGTCACTGCCGAAGGGAGCTTCCTCGTCTGCGCAGTCGTAATAGAGCTCGTCGGTGAAATACTGTCGGAAGCGGGGATGGGCGGTGAGGGGGTGAAGTCCGAACTCCTCGTCGTCGAAGTAGAAGTGCGCCAGGGGATCGAACTCGTTCCACTCCGCATAGCCTTTCTTCAGCTTGGAGCGGAAGAGTTTTTCGGCTTCCTTGCGGCACTCCTCCTCGGAGTCAAACTCTTTGAGGGCGTATTTGCCGTTGGTGCCCGCCTTGCCCCAGTTGGTGACAAGGGCGCAGCCGAGTATCTCTACGCGCCAGAATTTATCCGACTTTTCGTCGGTGTATCGCAGGGCAGGATAGAAAGCGGTCATAATGGTTCTCCTTTATAAGTACAACTTTCCTCATGGGTAAAACTCCAAAATGAGCAAAATCGGTGAAAATCGGGGATGGAACGACAAAAGGGATATTTTATTCGTAAATCCCATCAAAGAGTGTAGCAATGCTATTATAATCAATGCCGCATTTGCGTGTCCATCGGTTTACCGGATGCTCTGCATAACCCCTGTCACTCAATGGATAAAGTATATCTTTCTCACAAGTGTGTGCAAAAACCATTCCGTGTGAATCATCGGAGTGAAGAATATCCAAATATCCAAGCGTATTGATCAAAACCTCTATTTGATCAACCGTCATTGTGAGAAGCCCGGATTGCTTCAACTCACGGCGAAGCTTTCCCGAAGTCATATTTTGCGGCGTATTTTCAATGATTTCAATAATTTGTTTGAAATACTCGTAATCTGTCAACGAATGCTTGGGGCGAGGCAGTTTTTTATATTCTTCTAAATAAACAATTGCCGTGTTAAGAGAGCTGCGCCCCATTCGCCCGTCAAAATAAAAGCATTCCATATCCATATTGATGTGCCAAAACTGCATTTTGAGCTCTGTACTGACAGTATGGCTGTATCCGCAGACCGTGCAGCAGGTCTCGTTGTATCTGTCCACCCACTCACCGTCTTGATTAAGTGCTTGACCTACCCACTTCTTTGCAAATTCGTGCTCGGGCAGATTTTTGATATAGTAATAGCAAGCAAGTGCCGTTCTGTATTCGGGGGCGTTATGTGCCACACCGTAGAGAAAATCCTTTGCCAATTCTTTCGGTGAAAGTGTGGAAATCAATTCCTTGGCGTAACGGATCGCCTCGTCGTGCGGATAAACGGTTTCGCAGAGCTTCATCGTCCCTTCGCTGACGGCAGGAAGATATTCCGCAACGGGAGCAGTCCAAAAATCGTGAAAATCCTTGCGCGCAAATCGCTTCAACAGTTTCAGCGAGGTCGCTTTATTACACGGTGACGGAGGAGCCTTCCGGTAGGCTTTTATTTCTTCGGCATACGCCGCGTTGATCCGGTCGGAGGCGGGGCTTTTCGTTTGCCACGCGGCAAGCGGAAGGGTAAACTTTTCGTCTCCGATTGCTTGTGCGAGAGTTTCCGATATTGCTTCTATGACGCTCTTTTCCTCTTTTTCCAAAGTGCTTCTCCTTTCGATAGGTAATTCCAAACTGCTGTAAAATGAACTTTTGAGTTTTGCTCAAAAATTACATTTCTCCCTGACTAATATTGGGGTATTTTTTGATTTTGAACACATTTTTGGTAGGGACCGGCGTCCTCGACGATCCGCAATCACCGTTTGTGCTCTATCAACGGACCGTCCGGGAGGCCGGTCCCTACATAATCTTATGCGTTATGCGTAAGACGAACTACGGACTCGCAATGCCTTGGGACAATAGAGCAATTTCAAGCTATTTGCTTGGTCTCACGCGTAAAGCCTATAGCGTTGATCACAGCATCATCTAATTCTCTTGATAGCTTTTTTGACCAGTTTATCAGCTAAATCTCTAGATTTATCACTTTCACCATTCAGTTCTAGAATAACAAAATCAGCGATCTCGTTTTCAGTCATTATTCCAGTATCCTTGGCTCTTTTAAAAGATGTAATTAGCGCTTCTCTGACCGCCCCACCATCTATGCCAAGTTCATCAATAAGGCGCAACAGCTCTGTTTTATGGAATGGATAAAGCTGTATATCGTCATAATAGCGTTCAACCATTTCGTTCTGGTATTTCTTATCATTCTTAAATAGGCTGTAGTTCATGAGAAGTTGTATCCCAGCATGGATATTGATACGCTTAAAGATGTACTGGAAATACAAATCCGCAGCATTGATATAGGACTTCCCTTCTTCCTCGACAAATAAACTCATCAGTCGATAGCATTCACAATACTGGTAAGAATTCGAACTGCCACGGGCAGGATCCTTCTGCAATGCGATAGAAGCATTATTCATTCGGTCATTAAGCTGTTTATAAATTATATCTCTAAAGGGGCGCTTCGGGTTCTTTACAAATTCTTTGTTTACAGTCCATATATCGATACCAACCTCTGCAACATTGTAAGGATGCTTTTCTAAGAAATACTGAATGTACGGATTAGCCTTTAACGCCTCTTGACCACTATCCGTAAGTTTCCAATTGCGTTCTTTTACAAACTGTGCAAGGTGTTCTTCCTCAACTTCTGATAGCCGTGAAATGATATCCGCCTTTTTCCCTTTTACAGTAATACCTAAAAAAGTTGCAATTTCTTTGAGTTCAGGCAACTTGAAATTGCCTAATGAATCCTTTGAACTTCCAACCTCAATATAGCCTTTTGACTGGAGATTTTTTAGCATCTTTGCAGGATTGGCAATCTCATAATTATTCATAAAGTAGCTGGGGAAATTTGTCTCCATAGTATTATACTTCTCTGCAACAGCAAGCATAACCAGTTCCGAAGGATACAAGCCATTCACATCTGGCGTTCCTTTTAAATGTAATTTGGAAGTATCTACAGGGAATGCTTTTTCAAGCCCTGGGGTAGATACAATTACTTTTACATTGTTATCCTTTTTTCCGAATATTGATGAAAATATACTCATCTTTTTCTTCCTTTCTCTTTTCTGTTTTTACAAGGGTTATACGTATTTTCCTATTTACATCTTATCTATACACTTTTCCTAGGTTTGAGACATCAGTACCACGACCTCGCAATGCTCGGTAAAGGGGAACAGATCCACCGGCTGGATCTTCCGTACCCGATACCCGCCTCTCGTGAGCGTGCCCAGATCCCGCGCTAAGGTTTCGGGGTTACAGGAGACGTAGACCACCCGCTTCGGGGCAAGGGTAAGGAGGCTTTGCAGGAACTCTCTGCTGCACCCCGCGCGGGGCGGATCGGTGACTACCACGTCTGCACTCTTGCCGCGTGCGGCAAGCTCCTTCATAAACTCTCCCGCATCGGCGGCGTAGAATTGTGCGGTCTCCACTCCGTTTCGGCGGGCGTTGTCACGGGCATCCTGCACCGCTTCGCGGTTTAGCTCCACGCCGATGACCTCCTTCGCACCCACCACACCGGGGCGGCTTGCCATAGTCAGCCCGATGGTGCCGGTGCCGCAGTAGGCGTCGATGAGCCGCTCACCTCCGGTAAGGCGGGCGAAGCGGCGGGCGGTGTTGTACAAAATCTCGGTCTGGACGGGGTTGACCTGATAAAACGACCGGGGGCTGATGCGGAAGGTCAGTCCGCACAGGGTATCGGTGATGATGCCCTCGCCGAACAGCGTCTTGCTCTCGCTGCCGAGAAACAGAGGAGTGCTCGTGGGATTGACATTCCACACGACCGTGGTGATCTCGGGATGGCGCCGACAGAGCTCGTTCACAAAGGAGCGGCAGGAGGGGAAATCTCCAGGGGCGGTAACCAGCACCACCATCACCTGACCGCTTTGAAAGCCGTGTCGCACCAGAACGTGGCGCAAAAAACCTCTACCGGTGACAAGATCGTAGGGCTTTAGCTTAAAGGAGGGCGCAAGGGCGCAGATGGTCTGCACGATGCGGGTGGCGGCGGGGTCTTCCAGCATACAGCCGTCCTGCATAGAGGCGGGAACCTCCACGATCCTGCGGGTGGCGGATTGATAAATGCCCGCGGTGAGCCGTCCGCTCTTCATACAAAAGGCGGACTGAACCTTATTTCGGTAGTGGGTGGGATCCTCCATGGGGATGATCTCCTCGATATGCCCGAAGCGACCCAGCAGGCGGATTAGACGGGCTTGTTTGAGATGCAGCTGCTCCTCGTAGGGCAGATTTTGGAGCTGACAGCCGCTACACTTTTTGTATAGGGGGCAAGGGGTGTGGGTCATAGGGGCTTCCTCGTTCTTATTTTTTTAATTTCTTGATCAAAAACCGAATTATCCTCTTTGTACAATACGCCAATGCGCACCCGATCAAGACGATGAAGGCGATAACAGCGATACCGATGAGGACAATGAATTCAGATTCCGTGGCGCGATCTGCAAGCTCGCTCCCACCCAGCAGGTAGAAGAAGCCGAAACCTGCCCCAAAGCAGATGAGAAAGAGCACGATCTCGCCCAGCACATCCAGCAGTCCGACAAGAAATTTCTTGAGAGTGTGCTTTGATTTATTGTTCTGTTCCATGAGATTCCCTCCGTTCGTCTATCGTAGCGTGTCTTGGTTTATTTGACCGCGGGGTGGACGTAGAGATAATCGTAGGGCTCCGCCGTATTCGGCTCATGGATACAGAGTTTTACCTCGTCCGCGCCCAAGAGATAGCGTCCGATCTCCACACCGTCCCGCAGATCGTCGGGGAGATAAGTGCCGCACTGCGGGCGGTAGGTGTCGGCGTGATAGTCGCCGCCACAGGTGAGGATCAGCCCGTTTTCGGTAGCAATTTCCACCATGTCCGCGAAATCGGACTTGCCGTAAAGAGGATGGCAGTTCACCTCTACGCCGTCCAGAAAGCGGACGTCCAAGAGGTGCTTCTTCTTGCGATAGGGGTGCGCCTGCACCAGCGTGCCGCCGATCGCCTTTACCATGCGGTACAGCTCCTCCTGGGTCAGGTCGAAGAGGGTGGGATTTTCCTCGATGAAGCGCTCGTCGATGCCGTAGAGGAGCAGATGCGCGCCGTCATGCTTTTCCATGGTGACTTCTGCGCCGAAAAAGACCTTACAGCCCACCGAGTCGCCGTATGCCTTGGCACGGCGGAATTCCTCGGTATAACGGTGGGCAAAGGCGGCATAGTCGCCGTCGGTGACGTAGGATTTTTGATAATGGTTAGTCAGCACGATACCATCCAGCCCCGTGTCCAGAGCGATGCGGATCACGGCATCGTAGGGGATGCGGCAGCAATGGCTGATGCCGGAGGAATGAGCGTGGAGGTCGATGAGCATAAGTGGTACTCCTTTCATCTGCTCGAGTAGATTTTGCAAAACAGATCAGTTGGGGAGTGCTCGTCCGATGAGACCCCCATCCCGTACTTGCGGATAAAATAAGTGGCGGTGCAGCTCCATGCGTGGCACATACTGTTGATCTTTCTGTCGCCGTAAGGAGAAAAATCGGGATCATCGGGGACGTACACCTCAAAGAAGGTGTCGGCTCCTCTTTTGATCATGCCGCCCCAGATTTTGCGGACGTATTGCTCCGCCTCGTCCAATGCGCCGACTCTGACCAGCGCGTCCACGGTATAGTGGTGCATATAGGGTGTAAACGGCTTCACCGAATCGGCGGAACCGATGGCATCCAGCAGGATGCGCTTTGCTTCCTCGCCCTCCATCACGCCTCCCAGCACCATCCAGGCGGCAGTATGCACGCTGTACTGATATTGATCCCGTTCGTTGACAAAGGCGTTCTTCTGCTGATCATACAGATAGCGGCGGGCGGCGGCTCTGCCGTGTTCCAACCGTTCACGGTACAGCTCGGTCTCGGTATACCCCAGCGACTGCAGTGCGCCGCACCACTCTCCCAGGGTGTAGAGATAGATCCCCTCCAGCGCGGAGCCTTTCATCAGACCGGGACACCAGTCCACGAACACGTCGCCGCAACGGGTGGTGATCAGCCCTTTTTCGTCTTTGCGGTCATCCAGTACGTCCAGAATGGACTTGCAGACGGGATAGAGATCTCGAAAGGTCTCTGCATCTGCGGTATGACGGTAAAGATCGCACAGAGTGCAGACATACATCAGGCAGTAGTCGATCAGATACCATCTGCCTGAGGCAAACACGGGATTTTCGTATACAAATCCCGGCATCAGACCGTGCTCGTTGCGCTCGGATGCCGCAAACAGATAGAGGCATCGCTTGACCAGCGTGGTATTTCCGAAGGTGTAGTAGCCCGCAAGGGCCTCCAGCCGCAGATCACCGATCCAGAGTCGGCGATCCCGCTTGGGGCCGTCCTCAAATACCCGCTGCATACAGTTTTTCAGCGTGTTTACCGCCACTCGATCAATGGCGGCAAGCTCGGGATCCCGCAGGTTGACGGGCGCAAGATCGCTCACCCGAGCGGAGGAGACGGCTTCAAAGGTGAAGTCCGCCAAAGACAGCCGCTTGGGGGTATGGAGCACTGTAAAACGCACGTATCGCGCGGCGTAGCGGCGGGGCATACGGTACTCGCCCGGGAAATCCACGTGAACGACCTCCTCCTGCAACCAGGACTGGCAAAGTCTGCCGTGATAGTCGTTGTAATCGTCCTCCAGCTCCTGCCGCGTCTCGGCAAAGCGGATCGCCAGCTTCACGGGCGCGTCGATGTACTGATCCACATACCATAGCCGAAAGGTGAAATAACCCACGTAGTGGTTGCCGAGATCGACGGTCAGGGAGTCTCCTCTGTCCAGCTCGGCAGGCTCGGCGGAGGGAGTGATCACGGTAGAGTATAACGGCGGCAGATTCTGGTCCGCCTTGGACAGATAATGGGTGCGAAGGGTCGCGTTCATGTGGTTCTCCTTTTGGGGTGGGGATATGGAAAAGCCTCATTTTTGCTCTTTTTTGAGGCAAGGATCGTATTCTGCAAGATAATCAAAGAATGAATCTAACCGACGGTATAGATCCTGTGCGGTTTTGTATTTTCCTTTTTGATTTCAAGACGGAACGAGGCGCGTGCCTTTATCTTCTTTTCTTTTTTTCTCTTGAGTAAAAGGCAAACTTACTTCGACTAAAACAAATATAATAACTGTATCCTTTTGTGTCCATCCAAGCTGTCATTTGCCTTCCCAAGACTACTAAATTGTTGGCCCATTCTAAACTCCATTGCAATGTCCGTCGCAGGGGTGATACGGACGAAATAATTGATATAATCCTTGGAAACAGAATATTTGCGCTTATGAAAATAATCGCCGTCCCTGATGACGAATTTGTGTTGAACGCAAGCTTCGGTTATTTTGCGTTCTGATGCACCTTGGAGGATAAGAAGCTCCTGCGCATCCATTTTTTGCACATCTCGATTAATATCGTATGCCAATATCTTTTTGAAGTTAGTTAACAACAGTATAAGTGCGGCAACCAAAAATGCAAATAATGAAAAGCCTATGGGAGTATAGATTTTGGAGCTTGTACCGGCATCTTGCAGATAGGCAGCAAGGAATGCCGCGCCCAAACCAAGTGCCATCAATAACATAGCGGATATAAAAATCGCGATGACCTTTCCTGCCGTCAAATCATTGTTTCTTTTTTTCATCTGTTTCCTTTCTTCGATGGATCATACTGTAATACTGTAAAATGCGCTGGAGCATTCAAAAATCAGGGCGATTTTTGATTTTGAACACCGATTTTAGTAGGGCGGGGGGGACTCCCGCCGTTTTATCGGCAATTTTCTGTATTGGCGGCGGGAGCAAGCCCCCGCCCTACGGGTTGTGGTTATGTTCTCGTCAGCGCTACAACCGCCTCGCAATGGGTCATAAGACCAAAAGGTATATTTTATGCCGAAAATGGGGGGGTAAAGTCAAAAGGTATATTTTATGTATCGTTTTTGGGGGAGATAAATCTTTTTTCTATAAAGCCTTTCGCACGACGACCCAAGTAGAACACCAAATTTTCGGACATGAATTTTGTAATCAAAAATTTCTCGCCTTGAATTTGTTCGAGAGAAAATTCGTCAATCTTAAAGGAATAGCACCCCGGATCATTTTCTCTGATAGAGAAGCCATGTCTTAAGTCTGCTGTAATTCGCAATTCGTCATCAACAATAAAAATGCAAACATCTCGATTCTTAAATTTTTCATCACTCGAATCATAACACTTTGTCACAATGCAAGGCTCTGTCCATCCATAAAATTCTCGCAATGATATTAGAACTTTGTCAAAACAAATTCTTTTGTGAATAGCCAATTTTGCCTGTGCCTTTTTATATATGGGATAGCTGATGACCGTTCCAATCATAACAGCAACAACAAATGCGAAAAGATCTAAAGCAAGTCTTCCTGCAAAAGCCAAAATCAGAAGAAAAGGATTCTCAGGCAGCGGGATTTTTGTAATCAGAATACAACCGCAGACAAAAGATGCAATTAGAACCAACGAAAATAAAATCGTTCCACAAACATTCAAGATTTTTCCTTGACGGTCGCTTTTCTTTTCTTCATCAGTCAGCTCTACATCTTGACAGACCCTTTTTCGATTTTCTTGTTTTAATGTGTCGCATTGAAAATATCGCATCACTTTCTCCTTTCTTCGATATGTTATACCGTACTGCTGTAAAACGAGCTTTTGAGTATTGCTCAAAACTCACATTTGTCCTTAACCATTTCCCTTTGCGGTGGTGATGGAGGCAATGAGCAGTTTGCGGATTTTACTGCACCTGGCAAACATATCCTTATATTCTTCCTCGGTTATCATATGAGTATCTTTGAACAGTCCTAACCAATAATCAGTTTCGTAGCATTCTTTCAAAGCAATTTGAAACTTGTTGATAAAGTCCGCTTTACTTGCCGCATAGTTGGCTTCGTGAATATTGGCACCGATGCTTGTGCCACTTCGCAATACTTGATTTAACAATACGTTACTTTTTCTATTCTCCTTGATATCAGTACAAAGATTTACGATATCAACCGCGAATTGCTTTGATAAATCAACTAAAAAGTTTTCTTTCATCGTAAACTCCAAAGTAGAATGATTTGACACTTCGTGTCATGAATTGAAGCCAACGGCTTCATGATTTCTCGTCGGCGTTCCGCCGCCTCCATGAATTGACGCTGTGCGTCATTTGGGGATGATTTGACGGCGTTGCCGTCATGAATTGATGCTCGCAAGCTCGCATCATGATTTCTCGCTACGCTCCATGAATTGAATTGCAACCCAATGCGCCGCAGCGCAATTCATGCCGTAGGCAATTCATGGCGAAGCCAATTCACGCAACCGCAAGGTTGCAATTCATTGTTGAATCTGTCGTTTGAGACAAACGACAGATTCAACATGTCCCGTTCGAGGGAACAGATCCACGGGATAGACCACTCCCGGCGCATACCCCACCTCTGCAAATCTCGCCACGTCCCGTGCAAGGGTGTCGGGATTGCAGGAGATGTACACCACCCGACGAGGGTGAATGGCGGCGATCTCTTTCACCAGCGACTCCTCGCAGCCCTTGCGGGGCGGGTCGAGGAAGATTACATCAGCACCCGTGAGCTCGGCGGCGTTGGCGTCTCCGCAGATAAAGGTGGCGTTCTCGATGCCGTTAAGGCGGGCGTTTTCTTTGGCGTTCTCCACCGCCTCGGGGATGATCTCCACCCCGATCAGAGAGATGTCGGGGTACATTGCCGCCACCGACAGCCCGATGGTGCCCGCACCGCAGAACAGGTCGGCGATTCGATCCCCTGCGCGAAGCTCAGCCAGCTCTGCCGCTTTTCGATATAGAACCTCTGCCATATTGTGGTTCACCTGATAGAACGACAGGGGCGACAGATTGAAGGTGAGTCCGCAGAGGGTATCGGTGAGCACGTCAGCCCCCGACAGGGTCTCACAGCGATCGCCCAAGATCACGTTGGAGCGCAGGTCGTTATAATTGCGCACTACCGACACCACCCGGGGATGGGCGGCACGGAGTTTTTCTGCGATCTTTCCGGCGGCAGGGAAGGGACGAGAGGTGGTGACCAGCGTCACCATCACCTCGCCCGATTGGGATGCACGCAGGAACAGGTGGCGAACAAGCCCCGATCCGTCCTCCTCGCGGTAGGGTTTCACACCCGCCTCGCCCAGCAGCGTTTGCAGGGTGGCGATGATGGGCGTGAAGATTGACTTTTGCAGGGCGCAATCACCGCAGGGAATAATATCGTGGGAGCGGGGGGCGTAGAAGCCCACCGTCATTCCCTCGCCCACGGGATATTGCACCTTGTTGCGGTAGCCGCTCTCGGATCCCGACAGAGTGGGAGCGACCTCTACCTTCACGCCTGCTTTGCGGAAGGCAGAGCGAACGTAATTTCGCTTCAGCTCCGTCTCGTGAGCGTAAGTGATATGACGGTAGACGCATCCGCCGCATCGGTTCGACACGGCGCATCCGCTCTCCTGTCTGTGGGGAGAGGGAGTCAAAACTTCCACGATCCGCGCCACGGCGTAGTCCTTGGCGTCCTTGATGATCTTCACGCGCAGAATATCGCCGTCCACGGCGCGGGGGACGAATACGGCTTTGCCTTCGATCCGACAGACGCCGTTGCCTAAATTATTCAGATCGGTGATCTCCACCTCGAAAAGTTCGTTTTTCTTCATTAAATAATATTCCTTCGCAGGTTCGTTACCTCCATTGTACCACAGAAATGAAAAAAAGTCCATAAACTTTTGACAAAACTATTTACAAATCAAATCTTTTGTGTTACAATGAATTAACCGTATATCAATAAGGAGTGAATCAAATGGACTTTAAGACTCTGTTTCCCGTCAGCTTCAACCTGAACAAGTATGTACATCTGGAATTCAAGGAAAATCCCGAGCTGTACTGGATGATCGTTGAGATCGTTGCGTACCTTCTGGTAGGCATCCTGATCGGCGCAGTCATCAGCGTTTTGTGGATGCTGATCGGTTTCTTGGGTATCCTGTGGGGAATCGTTGACGGCGTTATCGGTCTGTACATCATCGTAGGTATCGTTCTCAGCGTATTGAAATTCTGCAAAGTGATTCAGTAATCGAGAACCCCTACCAAATTCGTAAAAAATCCCGCTGTTACGCGGGATTTTTTACTAAGCAGGTATAATTACCGCATCTGCGGTACAAACTGATGCTATCCTATCAAACAAAGGAGATTGTAATGATGAACCCTATTCTGAAATGCCTGCCTCTGCTGCTGGCTCTGCTTTTGACCCTCACCGCCTGTGGCACCCGCGATACCGTGGATGAGACCGATGCGGACAACACCTCCGCCACCACTACCGTGGGCGATAACGGCGTCACAGATGCCCCCGGAGATTCCGGATCCGAAGACACCCGCTCCCTGAAGGAGATCTACGACGCCTATATCGCAGAGGTGGATGCCGAATTTCCCTCGCTGGTGGAGACTCCTGTAAACAGAGATAACTTCAGTTACTACTTCGGCATCACCGACAGCTCGGTTGCCGAGTCTACCTTCGTGTCCGAGCCCATGATGGGTGCTATCCCCTTCGGCATCAGTATGCTTCGCGTCAAGGACGGTGAAGACGCCGCCAAGATCGCCGCCGAGATGGAGGCGGGCATCGATCCCCGCCGCTGGGTCTGCGTGACCGCCTCCTATGTGGAGACTGCGGTGAATGGCAATGTGATCCTGCTGGTGCTGGATGACGATGCCACTCGCGGTGCCGCTATTGTGGAAGCCTTTCGCGCCCAGTAACCGCACCGCCCCGATTTTATAGAAAGGAGCGCTGACTGTGGTCTTTTCGGATACGCCGTTTCTGTTCGAATTTTTGCCGATCTTACTGATCCTCTATTATCTGACCCCGCGGCAGGCGAAGAACTACCTGCTTCTGGTCGCCAGCCTCCTGTTCTATTTCACGGGAGAGCCGAAATACACCTTCCTGCTGATCGCCTCGGCGCTGGGAAATTACCTCTTCGCGCTGGCAATCGAGGGTTTTCCCCGTGCGAAAAAGCCCTTATTGATCGTCGCCGTGGTGCTGAATATCGGCACGCTGGTCTTCTTCAAGTTCTCGGAGCTTTGGATCGGCGGGCTGAACGCGCTTTTCGGTACGCAATGGGAGCCGCTCTCTCTGCCGCTGGGCATCAGCTTTTACACCTTCCAAGCAATGTCCTACACCATAGACGTCTACCGCGGGGATGCAAAGCTACAAAAAAATCCCTTCGCCTTTGCCACCTATCTTTGCCTGTTTCCGCAGCTGATCGCGGGTCCCATCGTCCGTTACACCGACGTGGACGAGGAGCTTTCCCATCGCCGTCACACCCTGCAGGAGTTTTCCGAGGGGCTTGCCCGCTTCACCGTGGGACTTGCCAAAAAGGTAATCCTTGCCAACAATCTGGGCGTGCTGTGCGACACCTTCCGTCAGGCACAGTCGCCGTCCGCGGCATTTGGCTGGCTGTACGCCGTCTGTTACGCTCTGCAGATCTACTTCGACTTTTCGGGCTATTCCGACATGGCGATCGGTCTGGGACGCGTCTTTGGCTTCAAATTTCCCGAAAACTTCGACTATCCCTATATTTCGGGCAGTATCACCGAGTTCTGGCGCCGCTGGCACAAGACGCTGTCGGGCTGGTTCAGAGACTACGTTTATATCCCGCTGGGCGGCAGCCGTGTCAGCCGTCCCCGCTGGATGCTGAATCTGCTGATCGTCTGGGCGCTGACCGGACTTTGGCACGGCTCGGGAACGGGCGTGATGAATTTCATCCTCTGGGGCGCGCTGTACGGTGTCCTCCTTTGCCTGGAAAAGCTCTTCTTGGGGAAGCTCTTTGCCAAGGTGCGTCCGGTGGGACATCTGTTCGTGATCGCCGTAACGCTGTTCGGCTTCGTGCTTTTCGGAGCGGACGGATTGTCGGGCACGCTGTCCGATCTGGCGATCCTCTTCGGAAGATCGGGGCTCACCGATCCCGCCGCCCTCTACTATTGGCGAAGCGGAGCGGTGCTGATCGCCGTTGCCGTCATCGGCGCAACGCCTCTGCCGAAAAAATGCTGGGACTTTTTGCAAAGACGCGCGGAAGGCGTGACTGCTGTCCTCCAGCCTCTGCTGGTGGTCGCCGCCCTTGCCATTTCTACGGCGTATATCGTCAACTCCACCTTCAACCCATTCCTGTACTTTAGATTCTGAGCCGCCGCAACGACGATCTTCTTCCCGCCCCCTAAAAAACTCCTTCCTAAGGAAATGCTATGAAAATTATCTCCACCATCCGCCATATCGCCACTGCGGTGACCTTCTGCCTGTTTGTGGCGTTCTTCGGCATTGCTGTCTGGCTGTCGCCCGACAAGGACTATTCGGTCTACGAGCGGCGACCGCTGGAGCAAACCCCCGTCTACGCGGAGACCGAGGATCTTTCCGAATACTTCACCTTGTGGGACACCTACCTCAGTGATCAGTTCTACCTTCGGGATGAACTGCGCTTTCTCAAAAGTATCTTCGCGCATAACGTCCTCTTGCAGAAGGATGTCAACGGCTACTACAGCGATGACGGCAGTCTGGCGGAGCTGCTCTACCCCATGAATGACGCCAACATTATCGCTAACATTAACCTTCTGGAAGAGGTACGAAACACCCACTTCCCGAACAGCCCCGCCTACTACGCCGTCATCCCCGACAAATCCTACTATATGGACGCGCCGCTGGGACTTGACTATCACGAGATCGACCGCATCTTCCGAGACGGGCTGAACGCCTCCGCGATCCCGCTCAGAGATACGCTGGAGCTGTCCGACTACTACGCTACCGACATCCATTGGAAGCAGGAGAATCTGGAGGGGGTCTACGAAGCCCTGCGGTCCGCGCTGAACGGTGATCTGCCACCCTTTGGGGAGGCAGGCTTCACCGAAAAAACGGCAGGCGAGTTCTACGGCGTCCTTTACGGGCAAGCGGCGCTTCCCGCCGATCGGGACGTGATGCGCTACCTGACCAACGACGCCATCGAGGACCTGACTCTGAAGGTGCTGGATACCGGCAAGACCGGTGCGGTCTACGACACCGAAGCCTTTGCGGGCGACGACGCCTACGACCTGTATCTGGGCGGCGAAGCGGCGATCCTGCATCTGCAGAATCCAAATGCCGACAGCGACCGCAAGCTGATCCTTTTCCGCGACAGCTTCGGACGGAGCATTGCCCCTCTGCTGGCAGAGGGCTACGCCGAGATCGTGCTGGTGGATCTGCGCTGGATCCGACCTGCCTATCTGTCCAGCTTCTCCGATCTGCTTTCAGCGGACGAGAGCACCGACGTCCTCTTCCTCTACAGTGCGCAGGTGCTGAATTCTATGAAACTGGGATAAACGCAAAAACCACGGCACAGCGTGCCGTGGTTTAGCCTGTCGAAAAACTATAAATTTAGAACGCCGCCAGCCAAGGAATGGGGTGGGGAGCCCGAGGGGAGGGGAAAAACTTCGGCGTTTGAGATGGTTTTTCCTTCCCCCTCGGAATAGCAATGGACTTTTTCGACACTCAGAACCACGGCACAGCGTGCCGTGGTTTTTGTATGGGATCGGATTATTCCACCGTCACGTGATCGGGCAGAACTTCCATCATCTTGTCGTACTTGAACTGCTGAACCAGCTGATCCTCGCCGAAGTATTCCTCTACATCTGCTTCGGTGGACAGACCGTAGTAGTAATAATAGTAGAAGGAATAGGTTTCGAAATCCTTTTTCAGTTCCTCTTTATACTCTGCGTAAGTGAGCGTGATATTCAGGCGCTGGAAGAGCGTTTCCATTACCAAACGGCTCTCGATGGTGCTTTCTGCGTTTTTCTTGGCGTCGTTATACTGCTCGTCAAAGACCACCTTGATCTCTTCGTCGGTCAGCTCTTCGTCGCCGTAGAGATAATCGATGTAGTCATAGACGTAATCGGAAATATACCGGTCCAACAGCTCCTCGGGATAGGAGGAGAAGGTGGAGCCTTCTCCGACGGCATCGTAGGCAAGCTGGGCGGTGTAGTACCGCAGGATGTACGCCTTGAAGGACGCAACGTCGGTGAACTGCTCGGAGGTGTATTCGGAGACCATCTCGTCGGTCAGCTCGGGCAGGATGATGTTTTTGATGCTGTTGACCGTTACGTCAAACTTGATCACCACGCCCCGCAGCTCTTCCGAATTGAGGTAGTCGTCGGGGAAGGTGACGGTGATGGTGCGGGTCTCGCCGGCTTTCATGCCGATCAGCTGTTCCTCAAAACCGGCGTTGTTCTTTTCGGGATTCGTTTCGCTCTCGTAAGCACCGATGAAGGTGTCGGAGCCGATGGTCAGATCATGGCCTGCCCCCAGATTGCCTTCGTCATCGTAGGCGATGTTGGTCATATTGGCGATGGTCTCTTCGGTGATCTCCAGGGATTCGTCGGCAGAGTAGCCCTTGTAGTGGATGTTCACCAGATCGCCGTCCACGGCGGCGTAGCCTTCCGCGGTATCCTCATATTCGGCGAAGTATTCCTTAGCCAGTTTTTCCTCGGCAAGCCAGTTTTCGTTCAGCTCCTCTGCGGTGATCTTGATGTCCGACAGAGCGGGAACGGTAGCGTATTTGGACAGGTCAAACTGATAATCCTCGGAGACCATCAGATCATCGTCGTCGTATTTGGGGGTGGAATCCTCCTCGGCAGCGGTGGTTACGGTAGTTATGCTTGTGGTGTTGGACGAAGTCCCTTCACTGCCACACGAGGCGAAGGTGGTCAGCAGACCTGCAAGAAGGAGAAGGGTGGCGATTTTTTTCATAAAATTCCTTTCGCCGGAGCATCGCCGGGGCGATCCTCCGTATAATGATCGATTTTTCGTTTGTTCCTTCATTATGACACAGATTTGCAAATAAATCAACCCATTTTCGCAAATTCACACAAAATTCAGAAAGTAAACACGAGCCGACCGAACGGCAGCACCACAGATCTCGGTCAACAAACCAAAGGGGCGCAAGGATTTGCGCCCCTTATTAAAAAGTTTAGGGGAACTTCTTACAAGAAGTTCCCCTGAGCCGTTCCTCTTATTCCTCGATTGCCGCCTTTTGGGTGTTGATGGCAAAGAAAATCTGGGGATCGAATTTGAACTGACGGTCGTAGGACATCAGACCGTTCTGCTCCTGCTCTACGTCGTAGAGCTGGGTGTAGCAGAATGCACAGCAGTCGGGATTGTTCAGCATCGCCTCGGTAAGCCCCTTGTAGCGGGCGATGAACTCTTCCTCGGTCTTGGGCGCGTTGCCGTAGCCCCATGCGCCGCTACCGAGAGACCAGCCGATTCCGCCGTATTCGGAAACGAAGAAGGGCTGACCGTACCACTTCTGGCGGTCCTTGAAGGTCTCGAAGACACCCTTGCCGATGCGCTCGGTATAGGACTCCACATTCTGATCGTAATCGTGGATATCGTAAATGTCGGTGTAAGGACCAACGTGGAAGTTACCGGAGGTGTCGATGACGGGACGGGTGGGGTCCATCGCCTTGGTGACCTGCCAGGTCAGCTTGATCAGATCGTCGGACTGCCGTCTGCCTTCGTTGTCCCAGGTCTCATTGAAGGGACACCAGCCGATCAGCGAGGGATGGTTGAAGTCCCGCTCTACGCTTTCCATCCATTCGGGGAGCCAGTTGCGGATCTCTGCGGTATCCCAGATCTTGATGCCCCAGTTGCCGTGCTCGCCCCAGACCAGATAGCCCAGTTTATCAGCCCAGTACAGGAAACGAGGCTCGAAAATCTTCTGGTGCAGGCGCGCGCCGTTGAAGCCCAGCTGCATAGAGAGGACGATGTCGTTCTTCAGTGCCTCGTCGTTGGGAGCGGTGTAGATGCCGTCGGGATAGAAGCCCTGATCCAGCACCCAGCGTCCGAATACGCTCTTGCCGTTGATCAGGAATTTGCGGTTAGTCAATGCAACAGAGCGCAGACCGAAGTAGGAGGTGACGGTATCGTAGATCACGCCGTCCTTTTCCACGGTCAGCTTCAGATCGTACAGATTGCCCTGTCCGACCTCCCACAGATGCTTTTCCATCAGGGGAAGATTGATCACAGCGTTCATGGCGTTGACAACCGTGGAGCCGATGCCCATGGGAACGCCATCGTAGAATGCCTCGGCGGTAACACGGCAACCAACTGCATAATTGTTCAGCTGAACGGTCAGCTCGGCGGATACGGTCTCAATATCGGTGACCACCTTGAAGTTTTTCACATAGAAGCGGTCCACCGCCTCCATGAAAACGGTCTGCCAGATGCCGGTGGTACGAGTGTAGGAGCAGCCTGCGGAATAGTACCACTGAGACTGCTTACCAACGGGCTGATGACCGCCCTTGGTGTCGTCCTCGGCACAGAGGACGATGGAGTTGCCCTCCTCCTGCAGCGCATCGGTGATGTCTACCGAGAAGGGAGTGTAGCCGCC
Source organism: Clostridia bacterium (assembly GCA_017463445.1). Taxonomy (GTDB): domain Bacteria; phylum Bacillota; class Clostridia; order Oscillospirales; family CAG-272; genus CAKSQF01. The sequence goes on along the minus strand of JAFTPF010000088.1, from coordinate 9,626 downwards.
GCGGTGCTCGCCCACGAACTTGCCGTTTACCCAAACTCTGGCGAAGTAGTCCACCGCGCCGAAGTGAACGAGAATGGACTTGCCCTTCCAGTCGGCGGGGATGTCCAGCTCGCGCTTGTACCAAACGCAGTTCATGTAATCCACGTTGCCGATGCCCGAGAGGACACTCTCGGGGCAGAAGGGAACGGTGATCTCACCGTCCAGATGCTACCGCTCGTAGTACTTCTTGGCAAAGCCTACCATAGCGTTGTCGATCTCAAATTCCCATTTGCCGTTGAGATTTACCCAGGGCTCGCGCACCAGCTGAGGGCGGGGATATTCGGGTCTTGGAATGTTCATAGGATACCTCCGTGTCCTGTCCGTATGGGACAGGATCTTTTAAAATTTCTACGGCTATTATATCAAAACAAATCGGACTCGTCAACCGTTTGGAAACAATCCGATAAAATTCGTCGAGGTGTGCAAAGCGGGGAAGTAATTTTTGACAGATTGCACAAAACGGCAGATCCCTTTTGTGCAATCGAACGCGCTCATGTAACGGTCGTAGATTATTACAAAAGAAACAAGGATTTTTATATTGTGATCTGCTCAATTTTTCGGTACAATAGAGAGGGGCAGCTCCCTTTCGGAAAGGATGAAAGATATTGAAGTGGTCCAGAATGCCCGGCGAACGAAACTTGTTCGATTTTGCTATGTAATTTGCACGGATTGTTTTATCTACGACTGCTTGAAAATTCTTTATAAAAAATATTGGAAATTCTTAGATTATCGTCGGAATTGGTCGATTTTCCAATTGATTTTACAAACCGAATGTTCTATAATAGGGGCATCCATTATGATTGCGAGGTATCTATGGACTCGAACAAGCCCATTAAACTGACCGGAGCCAAGTATTTCGACCGGGATATGTTTTATGATATTATCACCCATTACGTTTCCGAAGACTATCCTCTCCATTGGCACGATTTTTACGAATTCGAATACATTCGCAGCGGACACGCTGTCCAGATCATCAACGGCAAGGAATACGATGCCGTGCCCGGCACTGCTGCGCTGCTGTCCCCCGTGGATTTTCACTGCTACAAAAACGTATCGCCCGATGATCCGCTGGTCATCTACAACATCAAATTCTCCGATTTGATCCTGCCCGCAGAGGTTCGTGCCTGTCTGTGTACGCTCCATCAGCCTCTGTATGGGCTGTCCTGGCAGGTCAAACCGATCTTTGACCGTTTGCACGAGGAATATAACAGCGACGAATACGGCAGAGACCAATACATTATGGCGGGGATCATTCAGCTGTGCGTCTTGCTGTTGCGCAGCGGACGTGAGGTAGGCAATGCAGTCAATGCGGGAGAAGGAAACGCCCATTCGCTGATCCAGGAGGCGGTGCTCTACATCCGTAACCACTATCGCAGCTCCATCACTGTGGAAGAGGTAGCAAAGGAGGTCCACCTGACCCCCAACTACTTTAGCGAATACTTTAAAAAGCAGACCGGCGTGAAGTTCTCGTCTTACGTGCAGAAGCTACGGTTGGAGTTTGCCGTCAGCCTGCTGAAGATGTCCGACCTGTCGGTCAAGCAGGTAGCCGATCAGTCCGGCTTCAACAGCGCGGCATACTTCTCCAATGCCTTCAAGGATAGCTTTGGCATCTCGCCGGAGCAATTCCGAAAATCCAATCTGCGCACCGTTTCACCGGTGCGATCTATTGAAAAGGAATTATAATATGATCAAAACAGACTTTCAAAGCGCCCCCTGTCTGAAAAAACTGGAGCGTCCTATCCTGACCAAGGATGACATTCCCTATAACGCCGCGCTGATCTTCAACGCAGGCGTTGCCAAGGTAGGCGGCGAGTACATCATGCTCTTCCGCAACGATTACGGTGATTACGATAATCATATTCTGCGCGGCACCAATCTGGGGCTTGCCCGCTCCAAGGACGGCGTTCACTGGACAGCCTCCGACAAGCCCTGCTTTGCCATGCGCGACGAGGAGATTTTTCGGGTCTACGACCCCCGCCTTACCGTCATCGACGGCAAGTGCTACGTTTGCTTTGCCATGGACACCCGTCACGGCATCCGCGGCGGCATCGCCGTCACCGAGGACTTTGAGACCTTCGATATTCTCTCCCTGTCTGCGCCGGACAACCGCAATATGGTGCTGTTTCCCGAGAAGATTGGCGGCAACTACGCCCGTCTGGAACGTCCCATGCCGGTCTACTCCCGCGGCAGAGATCGCTTTGATCTGTGGTACAGCGAATCCCCCGATCTGAAGTTCTGGGGCAATACCCGCCTGGTGATGGGCGTGGAGGACGTGCCCTTTGCCAACGACAAGATCGGTCCCGGTGCGCCTCCGGTCAAGACCGATAAAGGCTGGCTCATCGCCTTCCACAGTGTTATCCGCGACAATGAGCGGGGCAAGCACGGCTGGGAGGATCGCTGGCAGAAGTGCTATTATGCGGGAATTGCTCTGTTGGATTTGGAGGATCCCTCCAAGGTGCTGGGTATGTACAAAGAGCCGCTGATCGCACCCGAGCTTCCGTGGGAGACCGACGAAGGATTCCGTACCCACGTCATCTTCCCCGGCGGCATGATCCTGGAGCCTGACGGCGAGGTGAAGATCTACTACGGCGCGGCGGATACGGTAGAGTGTCTGGCGACCGCCAATGTGGACGATCTGGTGAAGCTTTGTATAGGTGAATAAATGAAAGAGGACTTCGACGGAAGTCCTCTTTTGCGTGGTCGGAATTACCGGTTTGATGGAGCGTTTACCAATATCTCTCCCGCCATCCGCTCGGCGGCGTGACCGTCGCCGTAGCGGGTGGAGCTTTTGCGCATTGCCGTCCGCGCCCCTTCGTCCGTGAGCAGTCGTACCGCTTCGGTGACCATCTTCGCGGGATCGCTCCCGATGATCCGCAGGGAGGGCGCGTCTCCACGTTCGCTCTTCTCTCGGAGCACCAGTGTGGGGACTCCCAGAAACGCCGCTTCCTCCTGCAGACCGCCGCTGTCGGTGAGAAGGAGGGTCAGTCGCGGCAGAAGATGGGCGCATACGGGATAGGAAAGCGGTGGTAGGATGCAGATACGGGGATGTGCATTCCCCACAGCCGCCGTCGGCGCGGGAGACGGATGAGCGGGGAAGAGGATCGTGTGATCGGGTGCGGCATTGGCGATCTCCTTCAGCGCGGCAAGAAAAGACGGCAGAAGGGCGGCGTTCTCTCTGCGATGAATCGTGCAGAGGATGAGTCTCCCCGGGACGGCAGGCAGAGCAGGCGCGGGACGGGCGAGGATCATCCGCAGTCCGTCCAGCCCGCTGTTGCCGGTGACGGCGATCCGCCCCGTCACCCGCTCGATGCGGAGAGTGTCGGCGTCAGTGTCGGTGGGGCAGAGGTGCAGAGCGGCAAGGGGCGCGATCATCCGTCGGTGCGCTTCCTCGGGGAAGGGAAAGCGATCATATGTGCGAAGTCCTGCCTCAATATGAATGAGGGGGAATCGGCAGTAAAACGCCGCCAACGCACCACCGAATGCCGTGGTGGTATCCCCCTGTACGATCACTCCGTCGGGGTTGGCTTTGGCAAGCAGCGGCGGTAGGGCGATCAACATCTCGGCAAGCAGCTCCTGGGGCGTGCGTCCGGAACGGAATGGAATAGGCGTATAGCGCGGTACCTCTCCGAAGGCGGCAAGGGTCTCGGTCAGAAGATCGCCGTGCTGTCCCACAGCACAGAAATCGGCTCTCGCGCCCCGACGGCGCAGTGCCGCCGCCACGGGAGAGAGCTTGATCACCTCGGGACGCGTCCCGGCGATGAGGATGTATGTAGGCATTGCTTTTTGGGGGAAACTTTTTGAAAAAAGTTTCCCCCAAACCCCTTTCAAAAACTTTTAGAAATGTCGGGCAAATGCTTGCCCGACAGACTGCATTAGTATATGCAGAGGATTTTCGCAAATTTCCCGAAAACTCTTGTAATCTTCGTCATTTTGTGATAAACTAAAAAAAGATTACCGAAAAGGAGGCACCATATGGCACAGGACAAGCGTTATAATAAACTGATGGGCAATACTGCCGTCATCGCAATGGGGCAGCTGGGCTCAAAGGTGCTGGTCTATCTCTTGGTGCGCCTCTACACCGCGGTCATGTCTGCCGAGGAGTATTCCGTCGCCTCCAACCTGACCGAAACGGCAACGCTCCTGATTCCCCTCCTCTCGCTGGGTATTGGCGAGGCGGTCTTCCGCTTCGGCATGGATCAGAACTTCAAGAAAAAGGACGTCTTCAGCGGCGGCTTCGTCGCCGCGCTGATGGGCGTACTGATGCTGGCGGCGGTGATCCCCATCCTCTACTCCATTCCTTATATGCAGGGCAGAGAATGGTTGATCCTCACCTACGTCTTCTCCTCCATCCTCCACACCATCTGCTCCCAGTTTTTGCGGGCGGAGGGCAGATTTAAGCTCTACGCCGTCCAGGGACTGCTGAACACCGCGCTGGTCATCACCTTCAATATCATCTTCCTGATTCCGCTTCGGATGTCCTATATCGGTTACGTCCTATCGGTTGCGGTAGCGGACTTCTTCGCCACCGTCTTTATGGTGGTAGCAGCAAAGCTGTGGCGTCACTTCGACCTCAGAGCGGTGCAAAAGTCCACCCTCAAGGAGATGCTGAAGTACAGCATCCCCATGATCCCCGCCAACATTTTCTGGTGGATCACCAACGTCTCCGACCGCTATATGGTCACGGGCTTTTTGGGAGACGCGGCAAACGGTCTCTACTCTGCTTCCTACAAGATCCCCACGCTGATGATGACCATCTCGGGCATCTTCGTCACCGCCTGGCGTAACAGCGCCGTGGACGAGCGGGAGTCGGGGGACAGTGCCGCCTTCTACGAGCGGGTGTTCGGCGTCTTTTCCGCCGTCGTCTTCCTGATGGCGGGGTGCATTATCGCCTTTGCCAAGGTCATTACCGTGGTCATGTTCGACCCCTCCTACGGCGAGGCGTGGATCAATATCCCCGTCCTCACCCTGGCGATGGTCTTCTTCAACTTAGTCTCCTTCCTCGGCAGTCTGTACGTTGCCGAGAAAAAGTCGCTGTATTCCTTCTTCACCTCGATGGCGGGAGCGGTGATCAACATCATCTTCAACCTGCTCCTGATCCCCACAAGACTGGGCGCAATGGGTGCGGCGATCGCCACCTTTGCCAGCTATTTGGTAGTGTTCTTCCTGCGGGTGTGGACCGCCAAGAAGATCAAGCCCTTCCGGATGCATATCGGCAAGATCGGTCTGAACGGCATCCTGCTTGCCGCCCAGACCGCGGTGATCCTGTGGTCCTTCCCGGGCTGGATGGCGGTAGAAGGTGTCTTGTTGGCGGCGGTGATCGCCCTCAACTGCAAGCCTCTTTGGCAGATGGCAAAGATGCTCCTTGGCGGCAAAGGTCGCAGGTCCGCCTCAGCGGTTGAGGAGCAGAAGCCCCAAGAGTAAATAGACCTGATCCTCCTGATCGCAGGTAAGCAGCATCAGGAGGATCCAATATAACAGCAGATCCTCCAGCGTCAGCGACCGCAGCAGAGATGCGCTCAGCAGAGGCGTTTCTGCCGATGGCGGGGGAAAGTCGGTCGGCGGAATATCCGCCGATGCTTCTATTAAGGGCGTATCGTTGACATCCGTGCAAAATTCCGCCTCTTCGGGCGTCGGTGCAGGATCGACCGAAACGGTATCCTCCCACGGCACAGGATCGTCCGGCACTTCCGACACAGCTTCGGGATCGATCTTTTCCGCCTCATCCGAAAGATCTGCCATAGGCTCCGCCTGCGCCGGGATGACCGCCTCGGGAAGATCCTCCCGACGGACGGTGCGCTCTCGGGTAAAAGCGGTTCCGGTATAATCGGGCGGGAGGGGCATTCTTCCGTCTCCCCGGGACGGGACTGAACCGGGGATGCCTGCGCGGATGTATTTTCGACTGTACACGGTATTTTCCTCCCTTCTCAAAACAGTCTGCCGAGGCCCATTCCCTCGGCGGTGCTGAGCAGCTCCAGCAATTTGATGAGAAACTGCACTTTGTCCCGTTTATCCTCCGGAAGAAAGGGACAGATGGATTGAAGCAGGCGCACCCGATCCTGGTGACAGGGCGCGGGGGCGGAATGCTTTCCCTGTCCGCCCGACGGATGGGCAGATACCGGGGCGGAATCCTTTTTTTCACCTGCGCTCGGTGATTCTGCCGACGCTTTGGAGCCGCCTCCTGCTCCCATCAAGCCGGACAGCAGATCGGCAAATCCGCCCGATCCGCCGATCGGTGCGGACGCGGTAGCCGCAGACGGCTCCGCCGATGGGGGCGCGGAATTTCCTCCTCCGCCGAACAGACCGTTCAGCGCTCCGGAGGATGCGAGAGCCGACGCCATTTGCATGGCGTTTTTCAAAAGCTCGGGGTTGGCGGCAAGACCGGACAGCAGATCGCTTGCGTTGAAAGCGTCGCTCATGAGCCGCCTCCTAAGTCACCCAGCAGAGAGGCGGGTGACTTGTTCAGCTTCTCTTGCAGACGGCGAAGATCTTCGTCGGATGCGTTTTTCAACATATTCTTGAATGCGGGCGCATTGGCGGCGGCAGACCTTGCCTGTTCGGGGGACAGTCCCACCGCGCGGGCGGCGGCATGCAGCATTGCCGCAAAGCGGTCGTCATCTATCTGGGAAAGCGCGCGCAGTTTGGATGGATCCATTTGCATATCGTATACCTCGTTTCACCTTGATACTGCCAATATATGCAAAAAACGCCCCGTGGTGAGGCGCTTTGAGCGGAAAGGATTCACTATGAAATTGATCGTATTTTCGGACAGCCACGGCGTAAACTACGGGATGATGGAGGCGATGACCCTCCACCCGAGAGCCGATTGCTATCTTCATTTAGGGGACGGCGCCCCCGAATTTGTACAGCTCTGTCAAAGCCGCGGGCTTCCCTGTGCGGCGGTGCGGGGCAATTGCGACTTTGCCTGCGATCTGCCTTTGGAGCTGACACTGAACTTCGGCGGCTTCACCTTTTATCTGACCCACGGACATATCTGCTCAGCGAAATCCTCCACCGCAGGACTGCGCAGCCGCGGCAGGGAGGCAGAGGCAGACGTGATCCTCTTCGGGCACACTCACCAGGCGCACTCCGAGTACGAGCCTGATAGCATGCACCCTTATTATCTCTTCAATCCGGGCGCGGTAGGCAGAAGCTACGGCTCGAAGCCTTCCTACGGCGTCATCGAGATCAAGGGCAAGAATCTGCTCCTTGGCCACGCGTATTTGTAAGTAAAGGCGGAACGATTGCGATCAGCAACCATGCCGCCGGTATCGATCAGAGAGAGCTTAACGCACTCCCTGTTAGTGTTTCTTTTTAGGAACCAACAAGATGATAATGAGGACTACCGCCGCGGCGATCACCAGACCGATGATCAGACCGGTCCAGCGGAAGCCGCCCTCCTGATCCTCTACGGTATCGCTTGCACCGTTATCGGTGGTAGGAGCCGTGGTAGTGGTTGCGGTAGTGGTGGGAGCGGTGGTACCGGGGATGGCCTCGTCGGTGCGATTGCCGTCATCGGTGCCGGGAGTGGGATCGTCACCCGTCTCGGCGGGCGTGTCGGGAGTGGTTACAGTCCCATCGGAGGTCACGCCTGGCAGGATACCGCCGTTGTCGGGGGTGTTCTGATTGCCGTCATTTGTCATCCCGTCGTCGATAGAGCCGTCGGGCAGAACTCCGTCCCCGTCGGGATCGATAGCGTCGGAGACGTCTCTGCCGAAGCGGCGGACGCCGTCGCGAATATCACCCATAATTCCGCGGTCGTCTCTGCGGTAAGGGCTTGCCGCCTGCAGAGGGAGACTAAAGAGGGTGAGCATCATTATCATTACGGCACCCAGTGCGATCCACTTTCTGCCGTGAAAAAGCCGATTTGTTTTGTGCATTATATTTCAACATCCTTTCTTGCCTTTTCACGCATTATTGTACGCCGTGCGCGGCGCATCATCCGAGGAAAAGGGCGGCGAATGTGGGAGATGTTGGGAATGTGCGTTATTGCATAGAGTTGTTCTTGGATAAAAGCGTTTGTTTTCTTTCGAGGCGGGGGAAGAAACCATCTCAAACGCCGAAGTTTTCTTCCCCACCTCAAACTCCACCCCAACTTCCTTGGCTATGCCTTTTCGGGGATGTAGTTAGCTTTGCATAATAAAATTTATTATTTTTTTATAGAAGTTCTTGAAAGGTTTTATGGGAACTTCTTTCAAGAAGTTCCCATAAGTTAGGATTCAAAATGGAAACGAAACGATTTACGAAAAATGATAGCGGGTTTGTCTGCGCTCATTGCGGTCGGCAGGTGCTTCCGCTGAAGAAGACCTCCCGCAATCATTGTCCATTCTGCCTGTGGTCGCTCCATCTGGACGTAAACCCCGGCGACCGCGCCAGCGATTGCGGTGGTGAGCTGGAGCCGGTATCGGCGCTCCCCGATCCCAAGCGCGGGTATATCATCATCCATAAATGCCGAAAATGCGGAGAGCTTCGCCGCAACAAAGCCGCGTACGACGTGGACGTCCAGCCCGACGATCTGAGAAAGATAATCGCGCTGACGGCAAGACAGATTTGATAGCGCGCTCCCCTTCGTGACGGCAAAGTGTTAATTTTGTGAAAAACGGTTGACAGAAGCGCCGATTTGTGGTATAATGACCTTAACACATTATGTGTAAAGAAAGTGAGGAAACGATCATGAAAAAACTGTTCAAACCCTTGACTCTTGCGCTGGCGGCTCTGCTGATGGCGGGAAGCCTGATCTCCTGCGGCGATGACGCATCCGGCGACTCCAACAAGACGCTCACTCCCGAGGACGTCTACGAGAAGGTGGAAAATGCGGAAGACGCGAAGATCGTTATGGAGATGGAGATCACCGACTTTATGACCACCACCATGACCGCCGAGAAGGATGGCGATAAGGCGTACATCAAGATGGACATGGAAATGATGGGTATGTCCCAGTCCTCCGAGGCCTACACCGAGAAGAAGGGCGATACCATCATTACCTACACCAAGAACGGCGACAGCTGGGATGTAGAAGAGTCTCCTGCAGATGATGCCGAAGACGAGACGTCCCTGGACGCGTTCCAGGAGCTGTTCAACTCCGATAACTTCGGCGAGTTCGACAAAAAGACCGGCAGATACGAGATGAAGGACGACGTTACCATCGAGGCTGACGGCATGACTCTGACCGAGGCGTACATCGAGATCGACGGCGACACCTTCGAGATCTACGCAAAGATCGAGATGGAAGAATCCGGTATGTCTATGTCCGGCTTTTTGAAGATCAAGGCCGAGCTGACCGATATGTCGGTTACCATTCCCGAGGTTTAATTTCAAAGCGCAAAAAAAATCCCGAACCGTTACGGTTCGGGATTTTTTGGCGTCATGTCTTGCGCGATCTGAGATCGGCATTGACAAAAACTGCAAAGTGTTATATACAGAAACGGAGTACCGAAAGGTACTCCGTCCAGATTACTGACAAAGTAGCATTTATAACATACTATCGGTAAAATGCACAAAGCAAAAGCTTACTGAGCCTCCCTCCGAGAGGGAGGTGGCACGCGAAGCGTGACGGAAGGAGCCTGCGCGACTAAATCATAGCACATTGG
>JAFTPF010000087.1 GCA_017463445.1 Clostridia bacterium | reverse complement strand
CGCGCCGAGCGTCCCCGCTATCTGTTGACCCTTTCGGCAGAAGGTGGACTGATCGCCGATCCGCGGCTGGAGAAGATCGCGGCAGTACCCCTATCCGAGGTCGCCGCGGCACTCATACTGAAACTGAATAACACTGAATCGAATGTATAATCAAAAAGGAGTACATCATGGAACAGTTACAAAATCTTAAATTCACCGGCATGGGCAACGCCACCGGCGGCAACTATAACGAGGTCTCCGTCTCGGGGATCGCCACCTTTTCGGAAGAAATCACCGCGCAGTCGGTTAAGATCGGCGGTATCTGCAACGTGTACGCGCCGCTTACAACAGAGACCCTGCGTGTATCGGGTATTTTCAACGCGCACACACCCATTCGCGGCGGAGAGATGGAGATCGGCGGCAATTTTACCGCGGAGGAAAAACTGGAAGGCGATTCTCTCTCCTGCTCGGGCATTCTCACCGCCAATACTTCAGTCAGCGCTGACCGCATCAATATCAGCGGCGTAATTTCTGCGAAGGAAGTATTTGGAGACGTAGTGACCATCCAACCGCGCGCGTTTTCCAGAAACAGCTCCCGTTCGAAGGTGGATCACATCGAGTGTACCGAGTTGACCGCCATGTGGTGCGATTTCAGTGAGATCTGGGCACAGAACGTGACTCTATCCGGAAATTGTACAGTGGAAAAGCTCTACTGCGACGGAAATATTCACGTTTCCGAAGACTGCAAGGTGGGCAAGGTCTATCGCATGGGCGAAGAAGCTGCACTGCCCGCTCCCACGATGCTCCCTCTCTCCGAGGAGGAGCTGGAAGAACTGGATGAAAAGCTGAACGCCATCGACGAGCAGATCGAAGAGATCGACTGCGAGATCGACGATCTGGACGGTGAGATCGACGATCTGAACAGCGAAATGGAAGATTTGGACGACGACTTGGAAGACACGGACAATCGAATAAGGGAGATCGAAGACAAGATCGAGGAGCTTGGTGACGAGATCGAACGCATTTCCGACGATATTGAACAAGCCAGACAAAGGGGCGATGTCGCAGAGATGCGCAGATTTGAGGAATACCGAAAAAGCTTGGAGATAAGCCAAAGAGGCTTGGAAGCAAGCCGCCAAGGCTTGACGGCGCATTTGTCAAGTACACAAGCCGATGCCGCTGACCAGCGCGCCGAGCTAGAAGCGCGACGGAAGGAATTGGAGGCGCGTCGGAAAGAACTGGAAAAGAAGCAGGCGGATCTGCAGAAGCAGCGCACACAGCTGGAGCAGGGACGCTATCATAAGAGTGACGAGCCCCACGAGCACCGCACGGTCACGGTTGAAGTCAACGGTAAGAAGGCGACCGTGAACGTGGGCGAATCTCTTGGCGATTCCGTTCGGGATGTGGTGCGAACCTCTATCGATCCGGCGCGGGATGCGATCAATTCGGTACGAACCAATCTCGGCGGGACAAACCGATCGAGCGATCCGAACTTCGAATTCGTCGGAAAGACCGTTCCTTCCCTGCCCTGGGCGGACGACGGCAAGCTGCGGCTGGTGGCGTTCGTAGGACACAAGCTGGTCAAAGAAGGCGACCGCGGCTGTCGGGAGCTGTCCTTCACCTACGAGGGTGACGCGCTGGATGTGATCTGTGCGGGTTCGCTGGAATGCGGGGATATAAACGGAAACGCCAGTGCCGGGGACAGCATGGAATGCGGCAATGTGGGCGGTAACGTAACCGCAGGCGACGGCGTTAGATGCGCCGAGGTACATGGCAACGTAAGCGCCGGAGACGGAGTGGATTGCGAGAACATAGGCGGTAACGTCAGTGCTGGGGACAGCGTAAGCTGCAGTGAGGTGCGCGGAAGCGTGAAAGCAGGCGACGGCGTTGAATGCGGCAACGTAGGCGGCAGCGTCACCGCCGGGGATGGCGTCAACTGCGGCAACGTGGGTGGCAGCGTCCGCGCGGGCGACTCGGTGGAGTGCGGCGACGTTCACGGGAACGTCACCGCCGAAGGAGACATAGAATGCGGCTACGTGGAGGGCGACGTCCACGCCGGCGGCGATCTCCATTGCACGAAAGATTAAGATAACAAAAAATCCTGTTGGAGATTCCAACAGGATTTTTGCTTGTTCATACATTCTGCTCGGTTTTGGCGGCGTGTTCGGCCAGTACTCTTTCGTAGATCGCCAGAACCTTCTTTGCAAAAGCTTCGGCAGAATAATGAGCCTCCATATGCGCTTTTGCAGAAACACCCATCTTCGCTCGCAGCTCGGGATCCAGCATTTGAGTCAGATATTCGGCAAATTCCTCGTAAGTATCGTACTGCCAGCCGTTTTCACCATTGATAATCACGCCGGCCAAACAGTCATCACGGCGGCAGAGGACGGGGAGACCTGCTGCTTCGGCTTCCAGATAGGTAAGTCCTTGGGTCTCGGAGGAGGAGGCGCAGACGAACAGGTCTGCTGCGGTGTAGTAAGGGCCAACCTCTTTATGGGGGATCATTCCCGCAAAAACAGCTCGTTCGCCCAGCTCCAGCTCCTCGGCAATCTTCTGAAGGCGCGGGCGGTCGGGGCCGTCGCCCACCAACAGAAGCCTCACCCGAGGATCGTCAAACTGCTTCAAGTATCGGAGCACTTCCTCGTAGTTCTTTTCTTTCCCCAATCTGCCCACTGCGACCATCAGGCAGGTGTCGGGCGAGATACCGTACTTTTCACGGATCGCGTCACGCTGAGAGCGATCGTTGAACGGAGCAGGATCAATTCCGGTAGGAATAACCGGAACTAATTTTCCATCGGGACCGATGCCGTACCGCTCCAGCATCTTTCGAACCTTTTCGGTAGGAGCGATGACCGCCTTGGTCTTTTTGCAGACCCAACGGGATGCAGAAGCTACGATCTTCTTACCCAGTTTTTTACTGGGAGAAAAATAGTGGGTATAATCCTCGTATACGGTATGATAGGTATGAACCACGGGGATCCGCAGTCGTTTTGCCAGGCGCTTTGCGATGAGATAACTGGCGAATTCACTTTGAGAATGGATCAGATCTGGCTTCCAGTCGATCAAAGCCCTCACTTCGTCGTTAAACTTAGGGAAGCGGAAACGGGCATCAGGATAGAAGACCTCCACGTTCATCGACGCCAGATAGGTAACGTCACCCTCCACGTGGTTGCGCATTTTCTGGGAAAGAGAAAGGATCTTTACCTCATGCCCCATGGCACGCAGATTATCGGTGAGCTGCTGGATTGAAGTTACTACACCGTTTACCGTGGGTAGATAACAATCACTTGTGATTAAAATTTTCATTTTTTGTCTCCACTCGTTGTTCATTCAAGGGGTCATTCATTGGATAGAAGATATCTGATCATAATCATTATATCATATCTACAGCCGTTTCGCAAGGGGGAAAATCTGAATAATTTCGTGTAATACCAGAAGTTCAGTTTGCCGGAGCAGCATACACATATGCTTTGGTTGCGCTGAGGATCTCGCCGTTGGGCGAATACTGCACCACCCGAAGGGTTTCAAACAGCGTTTCATCCAGTTGCAATGTCAGTTGACTGCTGTTGACCCAGACTGTTTCGGCATAGAGGTCTTCTCCATCCAACTCGATCTGACTCCATCGGGTGAAATTGGTACCGTTGACCGTTAAAAGTCCCGTTTCAAGGTCGTAATCCACGTCCGTGATCTCGATCGGATGGATGCCCATCTGCATATTGACTGCGGGATAACGCTCCTTATTTCCGTCATATACGAATCGGTCACCATCATCACCCAGCATATCGTAGGACAGCTTCCACAGCTTTTCCATATAGTCTTCGCTGCCCCGCATCGACTGATGATAGCGAGTCAGAATACCGCGGTGCAGTCCTGCAATTTCCATTGCCACCGCACCCAGCTGGAAGGCCTCCAGATCGCCGGGGGCATCGTATTCCGTCTCGATCTCATAGTTTGTGTATATCACGTATTCGGTTTGGAAAATGTCCTCGTTGGACAGATCGGCAGGAGAGATAGAGAGACTGGGCAGATGGTCGCCGTACATCACCAGCATGACCTCTTCGGGATATTCCTCGAGCGCTTCTACCAGCTGACGGAGGAATTCGTCCATTTCTTTCAGCTGGCTGACATAATACGACAGTGCGGAAATATCCGAAAGTCCGCCCTCCAGCTTACCGTCAATAAAGGTCGCCTCGATAGGATACTTATCTCCCTCCGGCAAAGACGCGGGAGGATACTTTCCGTGTCCCTGAACCGAGACTGCCATAACGAAGTCACGCTCTTGGGTAATCGAAAGCGTATCAATGATCTCACCTACAAGGATCTCGTCCTTAGGCCAGGAACCGCTAACGTTGTACTCTACGTCCTGCATATACTCCATCGAGGTGAAGGTATCAAAGCCGAGATTGCGATAGACTAAGTTCCGGTCGTAGAAGGTGCCTTCATAATTATGGATCGCATGGGTAGCGTATCCCAGCTCCTTCAGATTGTACGCCGCTGTCTCACAGGTGTAATCCATCAGCACAGTCTTATAAGGATACTCGCCCGGTCCGAAGAAGTCCAGACACATACCGGTAAGGATCTCAAATTCTGTATTGACCGTTCCTGCACCAACCGAGGGGACTGACAAAAATCCGCTGGTGTATTCAGATTTCAGCTTTGTAAAATACGGAACGGGGTTTTCGGAAAACTTCACGTTGGTCAGGTAATTAACGTCAAAAAAGGATTCCAACTGAAGGTAGATGACGTTGGGGCTGTTCTCCGGTGCGGTTTCCTGCTCGGCATTCAGCTTCGACAGTACGGAAATAATACTGTCCATCTCGTTTTCGGAATAGTTCTCCGGTTCATCGATGCCCTGATCGAATATTCCCATCATAAAGCAATACGGGAGACCGTAATCTTTATACGCCTCTGCGATATTGGGGAAACGGTCGGACAGCACGCTTGTATAAATTCCCAGTTGATAGCCGCCGGGAATCAGCAGTCCGGACAGCACGACCGCGATGACGCCGCTCTTCCACTTGATCTTGCTCCGAGGCGCTTTGATGACAAGGAATATCAGTCCCGCCAGCGCAATTACGATCAATGCGATGATCAGTATAATCTCCACTACACTCAGATAGACCGTAAAAATACGAAATACGCTGGAGATCAAGGTGATGTCAACAGGGGTAAAGGGAGTGACACGATTCATCAGCAGCACGCAATTCGCCACGCCCATTGCCAACCACAAAACCGAGATCAATGCCTGCAAAAATGCTTTCAAAGGAGTGAGCAAGGTCAGTGATAAGGTAAAGAAAATGATCAACGCAGAGAAGGCAAACGCATAAGGAGCCTGGATCAAAAACAGTAATGCCTCCCAAAGTGAATGCCGCGACAGCGTCTCTATGATCAGCTCCAGGATCATTGACCAACAGATCAACACGCCTACCGAATCAAATAGCAAATAGTTTCCGACATCGTCCCGTCTGAACAGAAAGGTCTTGACACGCTTGGCAAAACGTCCGCATAGATCTGAAACAGTGCCGCATACAGCCTTGAATTTTGTTGTTTCTTTCATGAATTCTCCACTACATGTCTACATTCGGAATCCCCCAGTCAAAATGATTGGGGGATCAGTCTCAGGTAAACTGTCTATCATCGGCATCAGCCGACGTCCGATGAAGCCTCGGCATATTTCTGCCACAATTCCTCTACCGTATATCCGGTCAGAGCCTTCCAGCTTTCGGAGGTCCGATAGGTATGCTGTTTCAGCATATCATTCAGCTTATACGCCAGATCGGGAGTTACGTTTTCTTCTGCCCAGATCAGGAACGCCGCGGTCACGCGGTATGCGTCGGTATAGTTCTGCTTCGAATTGTAGGCAGGCAATTTCCAGCCGTCCTTATCGTTATAAACGCCGAAACGGGCTCTTCCATAGTCGGCAAGACCTTCGGTCAGCCAGCCCGGCATCATCTCTTCGTGAATGCGACGTGCTTCCGCCTTCTCCTCTTCGGTCATTTCCGACCACTTTTTGCGTGGCTTTTCGTCATCGTGCTCGATCCAATAATTCTGCGCCACGTGAACCAGCTCGTGGGTCATGCTGTCGGCATCGAAGACGTGCTTTTCGTAGTAACGGGGATTCATTATTACTTTCGGAATGTGAGTGTAAGTAGCAGCGACACCATCGTACTCGGGATCGACTACGTAGGTGACGGGGCGGATCTCACCGTAGTTGAAAAACGCGGAGATCTCCTTGTAATTCTTTTCGAATGCGTCGAGAATAAGCTCGACGAGGCCGGGATCGAGAAGCTCCTTGTTCTCAAATCCCAGCAGATATTTTTCTGCAAGTGACATAGGATAAGCCTTTCAATAGGATATTTTGCTGATTTTATTCGGGAAGCTCGATATTGAACTCATATGCCGCCGAGCGGACAACGGCACCGGAGGTTTTCTGCCCGGTCCGATAGTCGGTGACCTTACCGCCGTCGGCATCGTACATCGCCCAAAGCTCCTTCAGACCGTAACCGGTGATCTGATTGAAGAACTGGCTGGTATAGCGTTCGGTACGGAGTGCCTCATTCATCTGCTCCGCAAAAGTAGGACAGATATTCTCTTCAATCCATATGAAGAATCGGGCGGTCACACGGTACGAATCGGTATAAGACTGAGCTTTGCTGTATGCCGGAAGCGCAAAATCTCCCGGATACATACCAAACACATAGCGACTGTAGTCGGTCATACCCTCTACGATCCAACTCCCGTTATCGTCGGTATCTTCCCCGCCGTAGCCGGTATTATAGTTTTCCTGCACCACATGGGTCAGCTCGTGGGTGATACAGTCCAGACCACCGGTTCCGGAGCTTTTCAGAAACTGGTAGTACATTGTGATCAGCAGTTTGTTCGCTACACCGGTGCCGCGGGTATCGGCGGCGCCGTCGTCGGTGGTATTGACAGTATAGACCACATCGTTGATCTTGCCGTGACTCCACATCTCTGCCAGCGTGGGGTAAACGGTATTGAAGTTATTGATCAGACCTTTTGCCGAAAAGCCTGACTTAGGAAGGACCTTCTGATCGGCAGATGGGAACTCCAAAAACTTAGAATCCAGACTCTCTGCTTCCGCAGACTCAATTTGAACAGCGGTAAAGCCTTTATCCTCAAAAGGAACAGACACATACAGCGGCTCCGGGGTAGTGACCTCTTCCTGCTTCGTACAGGATGACAGCGCAGGGATCAACGCGGCAGACAACGTGAGGGTCGCAAGCAGCAAGGAAATTTTTTTCATTTTACAAAATCCTTTCATCTTAGAACGGAATTGAAAACTTCGTATTTATTATATCGGACTTTGCGGAATTTGTCAAGCAAATTCCGCAAAGTTTTGAAAAGGGGATCTCGGTCTACTGCTTCGGCGGCTGAGCGGGATCATCCTTTCCCTTGGCAGGTGCTGAAGACTCCGGAGTTCCCTGCTCTGCAGTCTGGTTGTTTGCCGGATCTGCGGCGTTTGCGGCTTCTGCTGCCGCTGCTGCAGCTTCGATGGCAAGCCGTTCTTGCTCACGGCGGGCTTCCAGCGCCAGCTTCTCCTCCAGTTTCCGACGCTTTTCAGGAAGTCTCGGACGCAGGAATTTGAAATCAAGGAAGAAGACCAACACGGTCAGTGCCAGCGCACCCAGCGAGATGATGATACCCCACTTATGGTAGTCGCTGAAATAGCGCAGTTCGATGGTATGCTCGCCTTCGGTGATATCGAACGCCACCAGCGCATCCAGCGTCTGGGTAACCTCTACCTGCTTTCCGTCCACGTAGATGTTCCAGCCCTCATCGTAGGGGATGGTAGTGAAGACGGTGGAACATCCTGCGGGAACATTGATGGTACCGGTCAGGTGGCTCTCGTCGTAATCGGCATCGATCACAAGATTGCCTTTTGCAAGACGAGTCATCGCGTCCTCCAATGCGGCTTCATCCAGATACCAGAAGACGGTCTGCTCAGAGATCAGATACAGCATACCCGTATCGGATGCGATGCTGACTTCCAAGGCATAGTTATACTCCAAATTATCCAAAGAACCCAAATACTGAACGCAATCGTTTTCGTTTTCGAAGAACTGCCCCGAAAGATGCGGATCATCGGCACTTTCTCGGGGAGCGAGGAAGGTCCAGTCTACGACGCGGGGATAGTCCGATTCAAAGAAGAAGTAAAGGTCTGCTCCCTGCGGCATATCCTCGGGCAGCTGAAGCACATAGCGGAGATTGGATGCAGTAGCACTGCCGCCCAGATCCTCGTAGAAGTCGTATTTATAGGTGCGATCGTAGTTTTGATTGGTGGGGCGGGAAGAGGTCGCGTTGGTATTATTGGGATTGACCGTCAGATTGTGCGTGACGGGCTTGAACACCTGTATCTCTTCCTCACTGCCCAACATCGCGGTGATCATAGCGTTCATGGCTTCGAAGGGAGTAAGATAATCGGTGATCTCGATATCGTAAATATCGTTGTTTGCCGCATATGCCAGCGAAAGCGCATATGGGTTTTGGTACGCCCAAAGCGCGTTTTGCTGATCCTCCAGATAGAGATCGTATGAACCGGGCACCTTCTTCAGATCATCATAGACGATATACTTCATTCCCATCAGCGAATCCGCAACCGGGTTGCCACCCTTGTAGGTGGTCCAGTGAGAGGCGGCGGAATAGCCCATCTGATTGAGGAAATTGATGGTAGTAGCGTTGAGCGTTGACGTGGAGTTGGATACACCGCGCATGTTCAGCGCCATATTATCGCAGACGTTACGAGAAAGTGTTTTTTCCATTCGATAGAAGGAGGAATCCGACTTCTGAACGTCGTATACAATGGGCTTCACCCGATCCATAAAGGTCACATAGCTTTCACGGGTGGAAATGACCACGTCAAAGTCCAGACTGATCAGATAGATAGTGCCTGACAAAAGCGCTTCTCCGCAGACTACGGCACACAGGATCACCGATGCGGTCTTACGGATGCGGGGCTTCAGATAGGCACCGAGGATGCCCAGATAGACGATCACCAGAATGATCGACAGCCAGAGGCAGTAATAATCATAGCTGATCTCTTTACCGGTCTCGCCGATTTTGATATCCAGATTCTGACTTTGCAGGAGAACGATGAGTCCCAGCAGTCCTCCGCCGATGGCGGCAATATGCCCGGACCTTACCTTGTCCATCTCCCCTGCCCCTCGGCACGCAAAAATGATCAGCAGGAATATGATCATAAAGCTGTATCGGTAATTGAGCCAGTTGGGGCGTTGGAAGCAATGCCAGATGATGTCGGTGATACTGTTCTGCATCGTGAAGAACATCAGCGACAGGATCAGTCCCGCGCCCACCTTCTCCCGAATACGCACGGTCTTGGACAGGAAGAACAGGGGGAGTGCCAGCAGCGTCAGCAGACCGCAATACAGGAAGGGCATTCCCTCAGGGCGGACATTATCGTAACCGCCGGGAAGCAGTTTCGCCATCAGGTCGATGGTGTCGAACTGAGTGGTCATCGTCATATCCTTGAAATGATCCAGGATACTGCTCATGGACGTGTAATCAATATCCGCACCGGAGAAGGTAGTCTTACCAAAGGTCAGCGAATAGTAGGTGGGGAGCAGGATGACCATTGCCATACCGATGGACAGCACCGCCGCCAAGCCCATTCGTCCAAACGATTTGAGAAAGTGGAAACGCTCGCCGTAGTAATTATTCTGATAATTTCCGCTATGGGATGCGTAGTAATAGAAGAAATAGATCAGCACGAACAGGCAGACCATATAACCGATGTAGAAGGTAGAGATCAGGGTCAGGGTCATAGTAACCACGAAGAGCAGAGCCTTCTGCTTATTAATGATCTGTTCCACACCGTAGATCACCAGAGGCAGGAGCATCAGCGCGTCCATCCACATGGTATTGTGACCGAAGGCGATAACGTACCCTGAAAGCGCGTACAGGGTGGAGAACAGGATGATCCACATATCCTTGATATGGGACTGCGTCTTCTTCAGATAGAAGGACATGGTACAGCCTGCAATACCGCACTTGAGAAGGTGGATCAGCAAGAGCGCCTCGGTGATATGACTCTCGGAGAAAAGTCCAACCAGCCAGGACAGAGGGCTTGCCAGATAATAGGCGTAGATACCGGTGAATTCGCCGCCCAGCGACCGCGCCCAGGAATAGAGCAGATCAGCATCGCCGTGCATAGCTTTTTGCAGAGCCTCAAAGAAATAAACGTACTGACCGTTAAGATCCAGTACCAGCACCGAACCGTCGCCGAAGGGATAGACACCCCGCAGGATGAACATCAGCCAATAAATCAGCAGAGGGATCATAAAGCTGCAGATCATCACGTTATGATTGGTGATCCAGCAGGAAATGCGCAGAAGCAGCTTGCTGTCGTCGAGTTTTTGTTTAACCTTTTGAATCGCGTTCATGATAGAAACCTTTCACAATAGATATCGGGGGATCATACCGTAATGATCACAAAAGTGCATTTCCGTAATCGCTCAGCAATCCGGAAAGCTCTGCTTTGGTAAACGTCAGCAGGATATCGCCGCTGCTGAGAGGCGCAACCGTTCCCGCTTCCAACCGGATCGACAGCTTACCGTCCGCAATAAACCACGAGCTGTCCAGCAGAGTATTCAGATTTTGCAGAGCATCGTCATACAGACCTTCGGGGGGAGATTCGGTCAGCTTCGCCTGCAGAAGCGCAAGCAGTCCGTCGGTTTTGCCATCGGCAAGCATGGCAGTCAAACGGATCTCCGATCCCACCCGCAGATCCAGATTGGAGTGATACGAATGGGTATACACGATACCGTCACCGGTGGTCTCGGTGAGGATATAGGTCATAGACGCCGCTTCCGACGTGAAATAGTGCAAATCGAACCGCACCTGCACCGAGGGAGTGGTCAGTCCTACCCTGCCCGCCTTATAGTCGGCAAGATACTGCCGGTACAGCAGATCGATCTCTTGTCTCAGCTCATTGTGCAGAGCCTCCAGCCGCTCCGACAAGGTCTCCTGCAGAGCGTCATTTCCCTCCACGCTGGCAACAGGCAAGGTGAGTGATACGTTCAGGATCACCTGCTCACCCTCGGTATAGCTCATCCGTTCGGTGATCTCACCGATACCGCTCTGCATCCCGGAGGGAAACTGGGGCGGATCAACAGGTGCTGTGTTCACCGTAAAATCGGGCGTTGTCAGCTCGGTAGTGCCATCTTCACTTTGCGTGTTAGGAGGATCCTTCTCGGGCGCACAGGCAGTGAGTAGTGCGCAAACGAGCAATCCTATGGCGATCAATTTATAGTTCATGGTATACCCTTTCATCAAATACCGATCCGAAAGTCGGTGGATCTCACACGAAATCTCGGGAATGCAGATGCAAAAATGTATATTCGATTTATTATACCACATTTAAAGTGAGAATGCAAGAATAACTTGTGAATTTTTGCAATTCCTGCAAAAAACCGATCCCCTCTTGCCAAGGCTCGAGATTTGTGCTACAATGAAAAAAACAGCATTATTGGAGGTCAAACCGTTTATGTATAAAGCCACGCTGTTCGATCTGGACGGAACCCTCGCCGACACCTTCGGCGATATTGCCGCTTCGGTCAACCGTTTTCTATCCGAGGAGGGCTATCCTCTCCGCACCGACGAAGAGATCCTTGCTGCCATCAGCTTCGGACGGCGGGAGTTTATCCTGCGCTCGCTTCCCGATGGCACCGCACCCGAGGAGGTGGATCGCTGTGTGATCCGCTACACCGAGATCTATCAGAAGCACTTTATGGACACCACCGCTCCCTATCCCGGAATGCCCGAGCTCATCGCCCGTCTGAAAGCTGCCGGAATGAAGGTTGCGGTAGTCACCAACAAAGCACACCCTAACGCCGTGCGGATGGTGGAAACCATTTATCCCGACGTGCTGTTTGACAGAATCCGCGGACTTTCCGACCTTCCCGCTAAGCCCGATCCCGCCTCTGCGCTGGAGACCGCCAGTCTCCTCGGCGTCGATCCCTCGGAATGCGCCTTCATCGGCGATTCGGAGCTGGATATGCGCACTGCTAAAAACGCTGGAATGACCCCTGTCGGGGTCAGCTGGGGCTACCGTCCTGTTGCGGTTCTGCGGGAATCGGGTGCCGCTGCCATCGCTCATGCGGCGGACGAGCTGGAGGCGATCCTGCTTAGCTAATACAGCACCCTCTCCCCGTATCTTTCGTGGGAAACGTAGAAGAGATCCACCTCCGCTCCCGTAACTGCATCCACGCACAGTACCGCTCTGCCCGCAAATCCGATCCGCTCGCTGATCAGTGGGCGGCAGATTCGCCCCCTGTAGAGGAAGGCTTCGCCAATCCGCGCGCCTATATCCAGCGCCATAGCTTCGATCTTTTCGTCATCGATCATCCCCTGCGTACCGGCATATTCCGAGGGCGAAAAAAAACGTCCTGCCGAGAAATAGCAGACTGTACCGCTCCACGCTGTGCAAGCAATGTCAATGGTGCGATCCAGATCGGGGATCCGCCCCAATTGCGGAGTTTTTACCAGCGGTGCCAATCTTCCATGATATTCGTCCCCCTCCGCATATAGATCGATGATCTGCACTTTGCCAAACCCTTCCTGCTCCGCAAAGTCGGCGAACACCTCTGCCGCACGGTCGCGGTCGATCAGTCCTTCTCCTGTGGGCAAACGCAGGGACAGATAGAGCAGTTCCCCGCTTTGCAAAACGTCCACCCGCGCGTTGGCGCATCCGTAACTGCGCACACCGGGAGGTCCGCCGGACAGCTCTGTGAGCCCCCCCCGCACGTTCAGTGCGCGGCGGGCTACCTGCAGCGTCTTCTTCTCATCCACCGCATAGGTAGTTTGCAGGGTCGGCAGCTTCAACTCGTCGGGCAGAGATTCCGTGGTCTCATCCAGGATCGTCTCGGGATGGGCGGACAACCACTGTGCCACCTCCGCCAGCATGGTCAGATTGCTCCGATCCTCTGGGGGCGTGCCTCGTTCCAGCGCAGAGTCTGCCTCTCTCGCTGAATAATTCTCCAGCGACTGCCAGAAGGAGATCCATGGGGTCTGCCGTCCGTTTGCCGAGAGCAACACCAGTGCCTGCCCCGCCGCCGATCGGATTTCGGTCAGCTTGGACAGATACAGCCGCTGAGAATCTGCCTCCGCCGCACTGAACAGATCCCCCGACAGCTCGTCGCATAGCCGCGAGAGACCCAGTTTCAGATCTGCCTGTCTCTGCGCCTCCTCCCGACGCAGTATTTCATTTGCACGGCTTTGTCCGCGCCCCAGCCATCCTATCCCGATCAGCAAAGTCAGGATCACCAGCAGATAAAAGGCGTGCATTCCCCATCGTTTCGTTTTCATCGTTCCTCCAAGATCACCGACCGCTGTAATTTGCGTGAAAAAATCTTCCTCATCCGCAAAAACGATTGACAAACGGTCTTTTTTCTGCTATAATTATTTGAATGTTCGGATCACGTCATTCCGAACAAAATCTGACGGAGGTTACAGATCGTGGAATTTGCTTCGCTTTTTCGTGATATTTACGGCAACGAACAGCTCATTGCCACCATCTGTGCCGATCTTGCCGCCGACAGACTCTCCCACGCATATCTGGTGGAGGGCACGCCCGGCAGCGGTCGGGAGACGCTATGCCGCACCCTTCTGAACGCGCTGATCCGCGATCCGCTGAACTGCCAAAAGCTCGCCGAGGGCAACTGCCCCGATCTGCATATCATCGAGGCTGAGAAGGGCAAGCGTTTCATCGGTATTGACAAGATCCGCGCCATGCGTCAGATCGCGCCCATCCGTCCCAACGACCTGGACTTTCACGTCTTTCTCATCCGTGACGCGCACAACCTGACCGTGCAGGCGCAGAATGCGCTCTTGAAACTGTTGGAGGAGCCTCCCGCACCTGCCTATTTCTTCCTGCTCTGCGATAGCGCCTCTTCCTTGCTGGCTACCGTCCGCTCCCGCGCTCCCGTCCTTCGGATGCAATCCTTTGCCCCCGACGCCCTGCGGGAATACCTGCTGGAGCATTCTCCTGAGGCGATCCGTTTATCCAAAAGCGATCCCGCTGCCTTTGACGCCCTGCTCCATTTGGCAGGCGGAACCGTCGGCGGTGCGCTGAAGCTGTTGGAGGAGAAAAACGGCAAAGACAAGGGCAACGATCTGTCCGCCCTTGTCCTGCAATTCTGGACGGCAGTTGCCGATCAGCAGGTGAAAGAACTTTATCTGCTCACTTCATCCCTGCCTGCCGACCGCGAGAAACTGGGGCGCTTCCTCTCCGAATCACGTCTTGCCCTGAGGGATATGGCGGCCGCCCGTCAGGGGATCTCCTACGAGTCGCTGTTCGGCTACACGGATGAGATTGCCGCGCTGTCCAAGAAATTCCCTGTCAAGCGCATTCTGCGGCTGGACGCTCTGCTGACCTCTCTCGCGCGGGACGTTGCCGCCAGCGCCAACCTGAACAATATGAAGATCGCTCTAGCCGACGGCTGTCGGAAGGCGCTCTCTTAACATTTTCCCGAAAGGATATAACCATGAAAGAATATAAAGAGCTTACCTACAACGATCTGCCCGATGAGGTAGATATCGTAGGCATCTCCTTCCGCACCGCCGGAAAGATCTACTACTTCGCATCGGGCGGCGTTGTCTGCCGCGAGGGCGAGCACGCCATCGTGGAGACCACCCGCGGCGCGGAATACGGCATCGTTTCTCAGGAAAACCATCTGATCCCCAAAAAGGATCTGGTGCTTCCGCTACGCTCCATCATCCGCGTGGCGACCCCCGAGGATGACGAGCGCTTCATCCAGAACGCCAAGCGGGAGGAGGAGGCCTACGCCATCGCCGTCAAGAAGATCGCCGAGCACGAGTTGGAAATGAAGCTGGTGGACGTAGAGTACACCTTCGACAACTCCAAGCTGCTCTTCTATTTCACCGCCGACGACCGCGTGGATTTCCGCGATCTGGTCAAGGATCTGGCGTCAGTCTTCCGCACCCGCATTGAGCTCAGGCAGATCGGCATCCGTGACGAGGCAAAGATGGTGGGCGGTCTGGGCATCTGCGGCAGAGAGTTCTGCTGTCACAGCTTCCTGGGCGACTTTGCCCAAGTAACTATCAAGATGGCGAAGGAGCAGAACCTGTCCCTGAACGCCGCCAAGATCTCCGGAGCCTGCGGAAAACTGATGTGCTGTCTGCGCTACGAGCACGAGTCCTATCAGCAGGAGATCGCGCTGACTCCTAAGACTGACAGCCGTGTGACCACTCCCGACGGTCCCGGAACGGTAGTCTCTACCGAGCCGCTGAAGGGGATCTGCGTAGTTCGTCTGGATAACGCCGCCGAGGGCGAGACCGTCCGCTACCACCGCGATCTGCTGAATAAGCCCGGCAATCCTGAGAAATCCCCCGCTGTTCCCGCACAGCGTACGGAATCCGCCGCACGCTCCTCGCACACAGAGCGAAACACAAGACCCGAACCCGTGCCCGTACAGCGTTCTACCCGCAATGCGCCGCGAAGCGCCCCTCAGGAACGCCGCGATGCGGCAGTTAGCGAAGTTGTAACGGTAGCCGAGCAGAATGAACAGTCCGCTCAGACAATCGAGCGCCGTGGCGGCAAAGGCGGTCACGGCAGAATCGACCGTCGGAAAAAGAACGAAGGACGCGAGGAGAACCGTCCCGAGGCAAAGCCCGCCGAGGAGAAGCGTCCGGAGCAGAAGTTCGAAAAGAAGGGGAGCGGCGACAGACGTGACCGCGCCCCTCAGAAGCAGAACCGTCCCGAAGCAAAGCCTTCCGAGAAGAAGCCAGACAGCAAGTTCGACGTGAAGTTTGCCGGTGGTCAGATGCCCGACGTTCCCCGCTCGGACGCTCCCCGCTCCGATGAAGGAAAGTCCGATAACCGCAGCTCCGGCAGACACCGTCCCCACCATCGCCGCGGCGGCAGAGGCATGGAGAAGGGTTCTCCGGAGAAGAATTCTCCCGAGAAAAATTCCGATAAAAAAACGCAAAAAACAGAAAATAACAATTGATTTTTTCTGCAAGCTATGCTATAATGATAGTTGCAGTTTAAAAACTGTCCCTTTATCTTGAATACTCCCGACCGTTTGTCGGGAGTATACGAAATAAATCCTATGGAGGTATACCAAAATGGCTTTCAAGATCAATCAGGACGAATGTCTGGGTTGCGGCGCTTGCGTAGATGCATGCCCCGTCGGTGCAATTACCGAAAAGGACGGTAAGTACGTAATCAACGCAGACGAGTGTCTGGACTGCGGCGCTTGTGCCGGCGTATGTCCCGTTGGCGCTCCCGTTGAGGAATAAGTCAAACCTGCGGGTTACTTACAAAAGAGGGCAGACAGTTTTTGTCTGCCTTTCTTTGTAATGGTTTTGAGGTGAGCTATGGAGCAGTTTACTACCCCCATCAACGGGTCGCTGACCCTGATCCAGCACAAAGAGATGCTGACCTACGGTACCGACGCCTACCTGCTCTTTGCCTATCTGCGAAAGAAGGCAAAAGGCAGAGCCGTTGAGCTGGGCGCGGGCTCGGGCGTTATCTCCCTGCTTGCCGCATCTGCAGGCAAGTTCGCGCAGATCACCGCGGTGGAAGTTCAGCCAACAGAAGCTGATGTCTGTGCCGCCAATATTTCCGCCAACGGGCTTTCGGAAAAGGTATCCGTCCTCTGTGCCAATGTGAAGGATCTCACTCCTGCTATGACAGGCGGCGAAGTGGACGTGGTGTTCGCCAATCCTCCCTATATGACTGTAGGAAGCGGAAAGGCAAACACCTCCGATGCCAAGTATATCGCACGCCATGAGGTGCTGGGAACCATCGGGGATTTTGCGCAGGCCGCCGCACGCGTGTTGAAATTCAGCGGCTCCTTCTACGCGGTCTGGCGTCCCGACCGACTCCCTGCCCTGTTTTCAGCGTTGGCGGAGGTGGGGCTTGCGCCCAAGCGGATGACCGCCGTCTGCGGCGATGCCGCTACCGCGCCGAGTCTGGTGCTGGTGGAAGCCAAAAAAGGCGGTGCGCCCGACGGATTTTTCCTGACCAAGCCTCTGCTCCTTCACGAGAGTGTGAAAGCATCCCCGCTGATCGATACCCCCGACTGCAAATCTATTTATGAAAACGGAGATTTCCCCAATGAATACGTCCGACCCTGAATATAAAGAAAAAAACCGTGTGGAGGGCGGCACCCTCTACCTGGTGGCAACTCCTATCGGCAATCTGTCCGATCTGTCCGAGCGAGGACTGAAGGTCCTGCGCGAGGTGGACTTCATCGCCGCCGAGGATACCCGCAATACGCTGAAGCTGCTGACTCATTTCGGCATTTCGAAGCCGCTGATCAGCTATCACGAGCACAACAAGCGCGAGCGGGGCGAGCAGATCGCCCGCAAACTCAAATCGGGCGAGTCCTGCGCGCTGGTCACAGATGCGGGAACGCCCGCCATCTCGGATCCCGGAGAGGATCTGGTAGCACTCTGCGCCGCTTATCAGATCCCCGTGGTCTCCATACCCGGATGCTGTGCGGCGATCACCGCGCTGACTCTGTCGGCACTGCCCACCCGCAGATTCGTCTTCGAGGGATTTTTGGAAAGCGACAAAAAGGCACGCCGTGCCCAACTGAATGAGCTTGCCAAAGAACGGCGAACCTTTATCTTATACGAGGCTCCCCACCGTCTTTGTGACACGCTGGAGGAGCTGTACACCGCCCTTGGCGAGCGTCGGATCGCCCTCTGCCGTGAGCTGACCAAGCTCAACGAAACGGTGGAGCGAATGACCCTCTCGGGTGCGGTCGCCCACTACAAGGAGAACTCCCCCCGAGGTGAGTACGTGCTGGTGATCGAAGGCGCATCCCAAGTGGTCAGCAAGAATTTCTGGGATAACATGACCATTCCCGAGCACGTGGAACACTACATCAACGAAGGCAGATCCCGTATGGATGCCATCAAGCAGACCGCCAAGGATCGGGGACTTGCCAAGAGCGTGGTCTACAACGCCATGGAAGAGATCAAAGACCGAGAGGAGGAGTGAGTTATGGCAACAGGTGAGAAAATCAAACAGATTGCCGCCAACCGCAAGGCTTACCACGATTACTTCGTGGATCAGAAATACGAAGCGGGCATCGCCCTCTTCGGCACCGAAGTCAAGTCCCTGCGCCAAGGGCAGGTCAATCTCAAGGACAGCTACTGTTACATCGAGGACGGCGAGCTGTTCGTAAAGGGAATGCACATCTCCCCTTATGAAAAGGGCAACATCTTCAACCGCGATCCCCTGCGCGAGCGAAAGCTCCTGATGCACAAGCGGGAGATCCTGAAGCTCTTTGCGGCGGTGTCCAAGGACAGCTACACGCTGGTTCCCCTTTCCCTCTACTTCTCGGGAAGCCGGGTAAAAGTGGAGCTGGGACTCTGCCGAGGCAAAAAACTCTATGACAAGCGCGATTCCGCCGCCAAAGCAGAGGCGGAACGGGATATCGCCCGCGCACAACGGACGCGCAGTCGCTATGATGACTAAACGTATATCACAAAGGAGAACGCTATGAACTTTCAAGAACTGGTTTTCAGCCGCACCAGCACCCGTGCCTTCACCGGTTCCGCCATCCCTGCAGAGCATATTCGCTTGATACTGGAAGCAGGACTTCGTGCGCCCAACGCCTGCAATCTTCAATCTTGGCATCTCTACTGCGTCTTAGGAAAAGAGAAGGTCGCTGCCCTCACCGACGCGGTCTGCCATCAGAAGTGGATAGCAAACGCCGCCTTCGTGGTGGTCATCACTGAGGACACGAACGCACTCAGCCAGCGCTTCGGCAAAGAAGCGGCGGATCGCTTCGCCGCACAGGACAGCGGTGCCGCGGCGGAGAATATGCTGCTGATGGCTACCGAGCTGGGCTATGGCGGCTGTTTCGTGGGCGCCTTCGATCCCGAAAATTGCCGTGCCTTCGTGAACGCTCCCACAGAACGGACTCCCGTCCTGCTCTTGCCCGTGGGCGTTCCCTCCGCGCCTGTCGTTCTCCGCGACCGCAAGCCCTTTGACGAGACGGTCACCTTCATCGGCGAGATGCCCGAAGTGAGCGCGCCCACCATCGAAGAGAAGCCTTTCGAACTGCAGTGCGCTTCCCTGCCGGGAGCAGTATTCGACGATCTGAATCTGGAGAGCGTCAGCTTCCACAATATCAACATGAGCGGTGCAAAGTTCGACGACATCAATCTGGGGGGCGCCACATTCGGCAACATTAATCTGAGCGATTCCTCCTTCGGCGGACTGTGTATGAACCGCGCACGGTTCGGCTGCGTGGAGCTGAACGGCGCTGGATTTGAAAACGTTGAACTGGACGAGGTGGTCTTCAAAAACTGCTCCATGCGGGGCGCGAAGCTGGAAAACGTGGACATTACAGGCATGACGGTCAACGGCAAACCGATCGGTGAATGATTTTTCGCAAAATCGCATTTACCGACAAATTTCCTCTTGCAAAAATCCCTCTTATGTGCTACAATAAGAGGGTCATATGGGTCCGTAAAGGTTTCGACGGGGACTCTGAAGTATGATAAGCGGGTAGAGCCGGGCGACTCTTAAAACCACCTAACTTAAAATTAAACGCTAACGAAAACGTAGCACTGGCTGCATAATCGTTGCCCCTTTACAGGGGCTAACGATGGCAGTGCCGCGGCCTTATTGCCGCCCGTCCACCCGAAGAGTATCGCGGCTTCGGCTTGGGCGTCACTCAGCGATGAACGTGCATCGGCAGTCCGCCACTGTACCGATCACGCACAAAGTGGCTACCCTTCACTGCAGTCTGTCTGCTGACGGCAGTGCGGGGGAATTCTAAATAACAGACTGCACCCGGAGAAGGTTATATGGATCGGTTTTCGGACAGGGGTTCGATTCCCCTCGGATCCACCAAAAGAAAAGCAAAGGTTTGATACAATCGTGTCAGACCTTTTTTCTTTACATAAAGGTTTTATTTCCCGATTTGTAAACAAGTATCAGAGCCTTGTGAGAGTGTTAAACAGCACTTTTGCAGGGCTCTTTTTCTTTATATGTAATAACTATAGAACGAAAGCCTTATCAACGGAACGATAGGTAAGTGCTACGGAACGATAGATATTACTACGGAACGAAAGTTTTTTCGTTATACGGTAGGCGAATATATTGAAAAAATGCGATTTTTGTGCTATAATAAACCGAACGATAAATAAGAATTTGACGGAGAACAATATGGAACTAAAAAAATACCATATGAATTAACGGTTTGCAAATTGCCCAATGTTGCTGATATTGATTTGAATACGGATTTTTATTTTATCGGTCGAACCGATGAGGAAATATCTTTGGTGTGCAGGACGGAGGATACACCCGCGATCACAACAGAACGTGATGACGGGTGGAGAGGTTTTCGCATTGAGGGGGTTCTGGATTTTTCACTTATAGGTGTCCTTTCCAAGCTTTCGAGCATACTTGCTGAAAACAAAATCGGTATCTTTGCTGTTTCCACCTATAATACAGATTATATCCTTGTAAAAGCAGAATACTATGACAGATCAATAAATGTATTATCCGATGCGGGTTACACGTTGAAATAAATTCCAATTTGACGTTTAGGAGAACTGTATGAAAAACATAACAATAACAAAATTCTCCTGTCTACGTAATGGGCTGACCATCCGAGGATATGAATACAGGCCTCAAGGCGAGAAGTTACCAATTGCCATTGTAAGTCACGGTTTCATGGCAAATTTAATGACGGTCAAGCACTATGCTCAGTTTCTCGCAGAAATGGGATACGTTGCGTTTTGCTTTGATTTTTGCGGCGGCTGTGTTATGATGGGCAAAAGCGACGGCAAAACCACCGATATGTCCGTTTTGACCGAAGTCAGCGACCTCTGTGCCGTTATCGAATACGCCAAGGGACTTGATTATACTGACTCGTCAAATATCCTTTTGATGGGGTGCAGTCAAGGAGGTTTTGTTTCCGCACTGACAGCGGCGCAGCTGAAAGAACAAATACGCAAGCTCGTTTTGTTCTATCCGGCACTCTGCATTCCCGATGATGCGAAAGCCGGCAAGATGATGTGGGCAAAATTTGATCCGCAGAACATACCCGAAATCGTAAAATGCGGCCCCATGAAGCTCGGTCGCTGTTATATAGCAGACGTTGTGAACATGAATCCGTTTGACGAGATAAAGGGTTATGAAGGCGACGTGCTGATCGTTCATGGTACGGCAGATAAGATCGTTGCAAATCATTATGCAGAAGAAGCCGAAGGTGTATATGCGGCGAGAGAACAAGGCTCGGTGAAGCTTCACTTTATCGAGGGCGGTAAGCATATGTTTTCAAAGAAGCACGATAAGGTTGCGATAGACCATTTGGGAAATTTTGTGCTGAATAGAGATAAATAAGAACTTGACGGGTTGAAGTGCATGAGTGAATAATAGGGAGAAAGTCACATGCTAAAACGGATACATAATTTAATACAAAAAAATAGAGCCATGGAGATTCTTGTGGAAAACTATGACATCAGAACAATTGCATTCTCGGTGTTATCTGTTTTGGTGGCAATAGGTCTTACTGTTTTTTATATTGTTATCTATGCTATAACAAAATCGCTTTGGTGCGGAGCAACGGCGTTTTATCATATTATGCTCATACTGCTTAGAGGTTATGTTTTAGTGAGTTACCGTAAGCGAACAAAAAACATCGTATTGTCAGATGAAGATAGAATGCTTGGAGCTATCAAGCAATACAGAAATTGTGGAATCGTATTTATAGCCTTGACTTTGTGCCTAATCGCAATGATCATTCAAATCGTTAGAGCTGATAAAGTTTTTAACTATGATATGTACGTTACATATACGATAGCAGCCTTCACTATGTTTCAAATTGTCGTTGCCATCGTTAATTACATTAAATCTCATAAAACCGACAACTACACCGTCAGATCTCTGCGTTCGATCAATTTGACTACGGCGTTGGTATCCTTTATTTCTTTGCAGGCTATAGCGCTTGACACCTTTAGCCATAACGCTAATATCCCCGTGGGTAATGCTGTTACAGGATTTGTCGTGTGCGGTCTTGTAGTGGCAAGTGGGATCTATATGATAGTGCATTCATTAATAAGAATTTTTGCATTGAAAAATAGTGCTCGAACCGAAGAAAAGAAGTAATCAAATTCCAATTTATCGAACAACAACTGTCCTATACTCTAAAAACCCTTGATATTACTGGGTTTTTCGCCTGTTACAAACTCAACTGTTATGTATTTTCCCTTGTTTTTGCCCTTATGAGCGAAAATAAGGGAAACTTTTTATATCTAACCGCCAACTACCTTATCGAGCAGTCTTGCGGAAGTACGCTTCGCCTCTCTTGTAGAGTGAGCGTAGACATTCATCGTGGTACTGACATCAGAGTGACCTAAAAGCTCCTGCACATCCTTCGGCGCTGCTCCGTTAGAGAGCAGATTACTTGTGAATGTGTGACGCAGTTGGTGGAAATGAAACCCTTCCAAGCCTTCTACCTTTTTGCTTGCACGTTTGCACATAATACCGATCGTGCTTGGCGATTCATACGCTCCGTCAGGTCTTAAGCATACACAGGATATCTCTTTGTATCCCTCGG
>JAFTPF010000086.1 GCA_017463445.1 Clostridia bacterium | reverse complement strand
GTTTCATGTTTCCTCCGAAGTGTTGGATTTTTCTCTGATTAGTGCCATGATCTCGTCGGCAACTTGAGGAGAGGAGACGAATGCGATCTCTCTGTCACAGAGCCCTCGGTAAAGGGGCAACCGCGCGGAGAGCAGATCGGACAGCCGATTCTGCTGAGAGAGGGGGCGTCCGTCGGTAGACAGCTCCTCGATAGGGCGATTGATAAAGATGACGAGACTGTTCTGGCGAATCAGATCGTGATTGCGCTCTCTGGTGACGATGCCGCCGCCGGTGGCGATGATCTGCCCCGATCCCTTGCAAACGTCTGCCGCCACCGCCGTCTCAATGGTGCGGAAGGCTTCCTCTCCTTCCTCGGCGAAGATCTCGGGAATGGGTTTGCCGGCACGCTCTACGATCAGCGCGTCGGTGTCGATGAGAGGGCGTCCCGTGCGCTCGGCGAGGATCCGTCCCACGGTGGACTTCCCGCAAGAGGGCATTCCGATAAGCAGGATGTTCATGGTCTCGGTGCGGATAATGTCGGTGATGGCGTCAATGTCGGCATCGGGGCAGGTGACGGCGATCTCGTCGCTGTCTACCTTTCCAAAGAAGAGGAGATGCGCCAGCTTCGCCTGCGCCACCAGCATAGACAGTCCTCCTACGTGGGGGATGCCCAGCCGCTCTGCGTCCAGCAGGAGCTTAGTGAGCGCGGGATTGTAGATCAGATCGGCAACGCCTTTGAGGGCGGGGAAATCGGCAAGATCCACGGGAGATGCGCCGTTTTTGGGGTACATCCCCACCGGCGTGGTGTTGACAATGACCCCCGCATCGGCGTGGAGGTGAAGGTTGTCGTAATTGTTCTCGCCAGCCCGGGAGACGACGATCACCTCCCGCGCGCCCAGCTGACGCAGGACGTATTGCGCCATCACCGACGATCCGCCGCTGCCCAGCACGAGGCATTTCTCGCCCCGGGGGTCGATCCCGCCCAAGCGGAGCATATATTCGAAGCCGTAAGCGTCGGTGTTGTAGCCGGAAATGGTGCCGTCAGCTTCTTTCACCACGGTGTTGACGCTGCCGATGGCATGTGCGCGGGGAGAGACCCGATCGCAAGCGGCCAGCGCGTCCTTTTTGTAGGGAATGGTGACGTTGATAGCGGAAAACTCCCGTTTTTGGAAGAAATCCTTTACCGCCTCGTGAGGCAGTTCGGTAAGCGTGTAGCCGGGATTGCCCAGCTCTCGATGAATTTGCGGCGAAAAGCTGTGAGAGAGTTTCTCGCCGAGTAGTCCGTAGGTCATAGTTTGATCTTTCTTGGGGCGTTGCCCCAAACTCCACCAAGGGCGCTGCCCTTGGATCCCGGCAGGGACGCTGTCCCTGCACCCTAGTCAGAACCTTTTTGAAAAAAGGTTCCGACACCTCCAAAAACTTCTGTTGAGCGCGGAAAATACTTTCCGCGCGAGGTGTCATAAATCCGTGCCCGACAAGTATTTGTCGGGCTTTTATAAAAGTTTTGGGGGTTCCAAGGGGACTTTTTCAAAAGTCCCCTTGGCGTGCCCTCATATTACTTCCGAATAAGTGCCCAAATATCTGAACTTCTCGCACGCCTGCTCCAGCTCGCAGAGCATCCGCGAGAACTCGGGGGAGTGTACCGACTCCTCGATGTCGAAGTAGAACATCACCTCAAAATCCCGTCCGGGGATGGGGCGGCTCTCCAGCTTGGTCAGGTTTGCGCCGATGGCGTTGAGCAGGGAGAGGATGCGGAACAGGGAACCGGGCTCGTTGGAGACCTCCAGCATCAGGCTGGTACGGTCGGCTCCCGCGTAGATCTCGGGCTCCTTGGCAATGCAGATGAAACGGGTGTAGTTGTTGTCGTTGTTCTGCGCGCCTTGCACCAGCGGTTCCAGACCGTAGAGCCGTGCGCAAAGGCGGCTGGACAGGGCGGCTTTGGTGCGGTCGCCGCTCTCGGC
Organism: Clostridia bacterium; assembly: GCA_017463445.1. Taxonomy (GTDB): domain Bacteria; phylum Bacillota; class Clostridia; order Oscillospirales; family CAG-272; genus CAKSQF01. The sequence goes on along the minus strand of JAFTPF010000086.1, from coordinate 14,922 downwards.
AACCATTTTCGCCGCCATGGCGGTGTTGAGACAAGCAGTGGCGTGGGCGTTCTTCAGCGAGCCTAAGAGATCGCTGCACTGCTGGATCGCCTGCTCGTGGGAGTAGATCTCGCGGATGTCCTCGATCTTCGCACCGGGGAGGGCGAGGAGATTGTGATCCACCTTCACCCGCACGGAGCGGACGATGCTCACGTTGTGCTTTGCCAGCAGGTCGTAGATACGGTTGACCGAGCCCGCGGTGGAGTTCTCGATGGGCAGGATGCCGTACTCGGTCATGCCGCCCGCCACGGCGCGGAAGACGCCGTCCCAGTCACTGTGATAGACGATCTCGGGGGCGCGGAAGAGTTTCTCGGCGGCGGCTTGGGAGTATGCACCCTCACAGCCCTGGCAGGAAACGGTGGCGCGCTTGGGGAACACCTTCGGTGTGGATGCAGCCAGCTCGGCGATCTTGCGGGCAAGGGGAGTGACCTCGCCGATCACCTCGTTCTGATACGCCTTGGAAACGTCCATCAGCGTTTGATAGAGGGTGCGGGCGTAGGCTTCAAACTGCTCGCCGGTGAGATTTGATACCTTTTGCAGTACCGCACGCTCACGGGAAGCGTCCAGCACGGGGAGGTTGTTGGCTTTTTTATATTCGGCAATGCCCAGCGCCGTGTGCATCCGCTTGACGAAGAGCTTGCAGATCTCCTCGTCGATAGCGTTTATGTCATTGCGAAGCTCGGTAATATCCATATTGACCTCGGTATGTGTAAATGTTAATATCCAGCCCGCAAGTATTTGCGGGCATTTTATGAAGTTCTTTGGAGTTCCAAGAACCTTTCTTTCAAGAAAGGTTCTTGGCCGCCGGAGGCATCAAGAATCCAAAATCATATCCAGCATCACGGCAGCCGCTACCGCTTCCACAACGGGGACGGCGCGGGGGACGATGCAAGGATCGTGTCTGCCTTCGATGACGAGGGGGGTGTCGCATCCGCCCGAGAGGGAGACGGACTGCTGTTCTCTGAAAATAGAGGGAGTGGGCTTGAACGCCGCGCGGAAGAGGACAGGCATACCGTTGGTGATGCCGCCCAGAATGCCGCCCGCGCGGTTTGTGCGGGTCTTGACTGCACTGCCGTCCATGTAGTAGCCGTCATTGTTCTGTGATCCGCGGAGTCGGGAGGCGTCAAAGCCTGCGCCAAATTCCACGCCTTTGACGGCAGGGATGCCGAAGATCGCCTGTGCAAGACGGTTTTCCACCCCATCAAACATAGGCGAACCGATGCCCGCAGGAACGCCGATCACGGCGCATTCGATGATGCCGCCGATGCTGTCGCCATCCTTTCGGCAGACCTCGATCAGATCGAGCATTGCCTTGCCCGCTTCGTCGTCGAGGACGGGGAAACCCGATGCAGTCTTTTGCAGGAGAGCAGGGGTGTCGATGAGGGGAGAGTAGGGGGTGTCCTGCACGTCGCCCACCGAGTAGATGTGAGCGCCTACCGTAATGCCTCGTCGGGCGAGGATCTGCAGACAAATGCCGCCCGCGATGCAGAGGGGAGCGGTGAGTCTGCCCGAGAAGTGACCGCCGCCGCGCACGTCCTGATAGCCGTTATAGCGCACCTCGGCGGTATAGTCGGCGTGTCCCGGGCGGGGACAGTCTTTGAGCTTTGCGTAATCGGAGGAGCGGGTGTTGGTGTTGCGGATAATCGCCGTCAGCGGTGCGCCGCAGGTGACGAGCATTCCGTTCTCGCCCTCCAGTACGCCCGAGAGAAATTCGGGGAGGTCGGGCTCACGGCGGGTGGTGCTGTATGCACCCTGCCCGGGGGCGCGGCGCGCCATGAACGCCCGCAGAGCGGCGGGATCGATGACCTCGCCTGCAGGGAGTCCATCCACCGTGACGCCGATGGCGTCGGAGTGGGACTGTCCGAAGACCGAAATTTTGATGTTGTGACCGAAAATGGATGACATAACCGTCCTCCCGTTGAGATAATATCGGATTTGTTTAGACTTCCTCGGCGATGCCGCCAAGGGAGCGATAGCGATCGTAGAAATCGGGATAGGATTTGCGCACTGCTTCTGCCATTTCGATGACAAGAGCATCATTTTCAGCATCCCCAACGGCGGCGGATGCGAAGACGGCGGCAGACATGGCGATGCGGTGATCGTTGAAGGAGTCCAGAGCGCGAGCGGAGATGGCGGGCGTTCCGCCGTCGGAGCCGCCGCCGATGATCGTCAGCGTGTTTTCGTCGGCGAAGGCGGACACTCCGAACGCGCCCAGCAGGAAGAGGACAGTTGCCACGCGGTCGCTTTCCTTGATGCGAAGCCGCGCAATGTTGTGGATCACCGTCTCGCCCAGTGCAAAGGCGGCGGCAACCGACAGGATGGGCACCAGATCGGGGATGTCGGCGGCGTCGATCTCTATGCTCTGCATAGGAGCGGCGGTGACGGTGTAGGCGTCGCCGTCCTGATCAACCTTCGCACCGAAGCGGCGAAGCAGAGGAATAATGGCTTTGTCGCCTTGGAGGGAGTCTTCCCGAAGTCCCGTCACGGTGAGGGAAGCGTCGGATGCGCCCGTCGTTCTCGGAAGAGCCCCTGCCACCAGCCAAAATGCGGCATTGGACCAATCACCCTCCACCGACAACTCGGCAGGGGAGCAATATCGCTCGGTACCATCGAACCTCCAGCCGGTCGCCGTCTTTTCGGGGACGATCCCAAAGGCGGCAAGAGCTTCCAGCGTGAGATCGATATACCGCGCGCTCTCCAGCTTGCCCGTGACCACGATCTCGGCAGGCTCATGGAGCAAGGGAAGCGAGAACAATAGTCCGCTGATGAACTGAGAGGACACGCCGCCGTCGATGGTAAACACGCCTGCTGACAGATTGCCGCTCGCAAACAGCGGCATCTTGCCGTTCTCGCCTAAGGTCGCGTTGTGCGCGACCAGCTCTTCGTAAAGGGGGGACAGCGGACGGCTGGGCAGTCTGCCGTGACCGACCAGGGTGCAATCGGCGTTCAGCGCACAGACCACGGGGAGCAAAAAGCGCAGGGTAGAGCCGCTCTCGCCGCAATCCAGCGTCGCGCCGGAGCGAAGACCGCCTGCCGAAATAGGCGTGACACAGAGCAGCTCGCCCTTTCGACGGATGTCTGCGCCCAGGGCAGAAAGACAAGCTACGGTAGCTTCGATGTCGGCGTTTGTGCCATTACACCGAATATTGCAGGGCTTATCGCCCAGTGCGGCACAGATCAGCAGTCGGTGCGCCGCCGATTTGGAGACGGGTGCGGGCACGCACCCGCTAAGGAATTTAGGTGTGATTTTAATTTGCATAGGATTTTTCTCGAAACCCTTCTTGTAAGAAGGGCTCCGAACCTCCCAAGAACTTTCATTATAACGAAATTGCGATGCAATTGCGCGGGGGATTTTCGATGATTTTGTGGGAGCGGCGCCTTCGACGCCCCATCTCTGTTCACTCGCCAACCGTCACGGTGAGCGTAAGCTTGGGAAAATCGAATTCATATTTTTTGTTCGCACCCGCCGTACCGTTCAGCGTATCCAATAAAAGAGAGAGAACGTACAAGATCTGCTCTTCCGTCAAGGGGATCGCCTTCCCCATAAAGGAGAGCACGTATGAGTTGCCATCTTTTTTTAGCTTGCCTGCAATGGGCAGCGCGGCATCCTTCAAGAGAACGGTGTCGATCTTGTCAAACCGTAGATTTTCCAGCGCGATCAGCGTGTACGCTACCTTTTTGCGCTCCATTTCCACGGTAACGTGATGCTTTCCCTCTGCCGTACGGTAGCCCGCGTGGACGGAAATCGTATCGACCGCCGCCATTACAGCACCTTTTTCAGCAGAGGAAGCAGATCCTCGCAGGGCATCTTGTGTAAGACGCACCGCCCGATCTCCTCGGGCAGGACCAGCGAGATATTCCCGCCTGCCCGCTTTTTGTCGGACAGCGCGGCGTTATAGAGTGCCTCGGCGGAGTAGGGACAGGAGAGATCAAAGTCGTAGCCGGTGAGGATGGAAACGATCTCATCCACCACCGTCTGTCCGCAAAGACCCAGCTCCACCGCCAGTTTGGCGGCAATGACAGATCCTTTTGCCACGGCAGAGCCGTGGGTGACGGTGAAATCTGACTCCTTCTCGATGCCGTGACCGAGGGTGTGACCGAAATTGAGCAGTCCCCGCAGACCGCGGTCGAACTCATCCTCGTTCACCACGTCCCGCTTGATCTCCACGCATCGTGCGATGGCGGTGTTCAAAAGATCGCTCTCGATGATCTCGGCGGCGTTGAGGGGCGTTTTCAGCCGTTCGAAAAATGCGCTGTCGAGGATCACGCCGTACTTGATCACCTCGGCACAACCGTCACGGAAGGTGTCGACGGGAAGGGTGTGCAGCGTGTCGGGGTCGCAGATCACCAGCGAAGGCTGCCAGAAGGCCCCCACCAGATTCTTGCCTGCGGGAATGTCCACGGCGGTCTTGCCGCCCACCGAGGAGTCCACGGCGGCGAGCAGGGTTGTGGGGATCTGCACAAAGGGAACGCCTCTCAGATACAGTGCCGCGGCAAGACCGCAGAGGTCGCCTACAACGCCTCCGCCCAGCGCGATCAGCGCATCGGTGCGGGTGAGGTGGTTTTCGGCGAGAAAAGAGAGAAAAGCGAAGAGATTTTCGGGATTTTTGGATTCTTCGCCGTGAGGGATGGTGAATTTCACGCATTGGTAGCCCACTTCGACAAGAGACGCGATCAGCGCCTCGCCGTAGAGTGCGTCCACGGTGTCGTCGGTGAGGATGCCCAGGCGGCAGTCGCCCAGGATGGGGCGGATCAGCTCGCCCGCATGGGCAAGCGCGCCGCGTTCGATGACCACGTCGTAAGGACGGGATGCGGTTACAGGGATAATCATTTTATTTTTGGAACCTTTTTGAAAAAAGGTTCCAAACCTCCAAAAGACTTTTATGGGGCAAAATTGCACCGCAATTTTGCGGGGGGATGCAATAATGGGAGGAGGGACTTGCTCCTCTCGCCTCAGTTTACTTAACTATCCGACAATTCTTTTGCAATTCTGCCTTCACGCAAGAGCGCTTCCAAAGTTGTCGCGTCGTTTGCCCGGATGGCGTCGGCGTAGGCTTGGAGATTTTTCGCTACCAGCTCGATCTCGTCGGCAAGGTAGTCGCCGTTTTCCAGAAACAGCTCGGTCCACATCTTCTCGTTGAGCCACGCCACGCGGGTAAGATCACGGAAAGAGCCTGCGGAGTAGCCCTTGTGGCTCTGCGCCGAGGGCGACTTGATGTAAGCGTTGGACACCACGTGTGCCAGCTGAGAGGTATATGCGATCATGCGGTCGTGATTCTCGGCGGTGGTGACGGCGATCTTCTTGAGTCCCAAGGGAGCCAGTAACTGCTTGACTCGATCCAACAGAGCGATGTCGTCGAACACCGGCGGCACGAGAATCATGGAGGCGTTATTGAACATGGTGGCGCGGGAGTATTTATAGCCCGAGAAGTGAGTGCCCGCCATGGGATGCCCGCCCACGAAGGTAAAGTCGTGCTCTTTTGCCAGCGCAAATCCCACCTCGCAGATCTTTCGTTTGGTGCCGCAAGCATCGGTGACAACGCCGTTTTTGTTAAAATAGGACGCGTTATCCTTCAGATACTGAATGGATGCGTCGGGATAGAGGGAAACGTGTACGATATCGCACAAAGGGAGCGTGGTCTCGTCCAGCACTCCGTCTGCCGTCCCCGATAGAACGGCATAATCCACTGTGGAGCGGGTGCGGTTACAAACGTAAACCTCCCAGCCTGCCGCCTTGTAAGCTTTCGCAAGGGACCCTCCAATGAGTCCCAGTCCAACAATTCCAGCTTTCATAGATTCTCGCAGAACCTTTTCTGAAGAAAAGGTTCCGCACCTCCAAAAGACTTTTCTTGGGCAAAATTGCAGCGCAATTTTGCGGGGGATGATATGATTTTGGCTTTTACAGAAGTTTTTAAAGTCCAGAAACTTTTTTCAAAAAGTTTCTGGTAGGATCCAAGGGCAAAGCCCTTGGCGGGGTGTGGGTGGAATCCCACATCACAGCGCCGTCCGCACCGTTGCCACGGCTTTTGCAATCTCTGCAAATTGTTCGGGGGTGACCGACTGAGCGCCGTCGCAGAGGGCGTTCATGGGGTCGTTGTGGACCTCGATCATCAGACCGTCGGCGCCTGCGGCGGCAGCGGAGAGTGCCATGGGACGAACGAGTCTTGCCGCGCCGGTGGCGTGGGAGGGATCCACAACTACGGGCAGGTGGGAGAGCTCCTTCAGTAGCGGAACTGCGGCGAGATCCAGCACGTTGCGGGTATAGGGGTCGAAGCTGCGGATGCCGCGCTCGCAGAGGATCACCTGCTCATTGCCGCCCGCCATGATATATTCCGCGCTCATCAGCATTTCCTTCAGGGTGGCGGACATTCCGCGCTTCAAGAGAATTGGCTTGTTACATCTGCCCAGCTGCTTGAGCAACTCGAAATTTTGCATATTCCGCGCGCCTACCTGGATCACGTCCACGTCGGCGAAGAGGTCGAGATGAGAGATGGACATGATCTCGGTGACGATGGGCAGCCCTGTGGCGGCCTTCGCCTTCAGGAGCAGCTCGATGCCCTCTGCACCCATGCCCTGGAAGTCGTAGGGAGAGGTGCGGGGCTTGAAGGCACCGCCGCGGAGGAAGGTGGCACCGGCAGCTTTTACCGCTTTAGCGATGGTGCAGATCTGCTCCTCACTCTCTACAGAGCAGGGGCCCGCGATCAGTCCGAAGTTGCCGCCGCCAATTTTGGCGGTGTCGGTTACGGCGATCACCGTGTCCTCGGGGTGGAACTTGCGGTTGGCGCTCTTGAAGGGCTCGGAGATACGGGTCACCTGATCCACGATCTCAAGGCCCGAGAGCAGATCCATATCCACCTTGGAGGTGTCGCCGATCAGCCCCAGGACGGTCTTGTATTCGCCCTCGGAAACGTGGACGGCAAGACCCTGTGCCGAGAGCCATTTGATGAGATTTTCTTTTTGCGCGGCGGTGGTTCCGCCTTTGAGTACAGCGATCATGGTAAAAATCCTCTTTTCGTTGGTTGCTTATGAATAAGAATAAAAAATCCGCAGGCTGGCTGCGGAGAATTGTATCAATCAGGGTACAATCGTTTGCCGTGCAGCACAAAAAACTTTTATTTCAAGCCGAAATAAAAGAATCCGTAATAATATGCTGCAAAGCGGACGGTATTCATGATTTTTCCTTCTTTAAATATACGAATATACTTTATTGTAGCACAGCAAGATCTCCTTGTCAAGGGTTTTGCGAAAAAATATTAACACTTTGTCGATTTGCCGTCAGAAAGTTTCGAAAAGTTTTCGATTTCGTATTGATTTCTTCAAATCTATGCGATATAATGTACACAAACAGAGCAAGCGGCAATCGGTTGCCGCCGCGGACAGACCTTTTAAGGAGGAAATACTATGCCCGGACCCAGTAACGTATACAAGCCCAAGATGGCGGGCTTTCTGATCGCAGCCATCGCACTGGTCATGGTGGTGATTCTGATCCTGATCTCTACCATCCTGATCGTAGCCTCAGGCGGAGAGAGTGGAGCTACCACTACGGTGACCGATCCAAACAAGCCCGGCTATACTACTCCCGTCCAGTCCGGGAATAATACTCCCGGAGTGACCACTCCTTCCGTTAACCCCGGAACCACTACCGTACCCAATCCCGGCAATACTACCGTGCCCGTGAATCCGGGAACCGATCCGGAGATCGATCCTTCCGATGTCACCACACTGGAGCTGCCCGTATCCAAAGTCGGAGAAGGTGCGCTGATCCTAATTGACAAGAGCCACTTCTACACCAAAGAAGGGCTGGTGGCACGCAAGGATATGAACAGCACTACCGCAGGTCTCCTTGGGTTTGAATGGGTCAGAGCCAGCGAGTATTACAAGATCCCCAACAATTCTCTGTATCTGGATGCCGCCACGCTGGAAGCGTTCAACGATATGATGGCAGATTTGTATGAGGTTACCGGAACCGGTATTGTCCAGATTCGTAACGCTTATTATTACAGCGCGGATCTCACCGCTATTACCGATCAGGATTCCTTGGAATCGGTAGAGCATTCCACCGGTTGTGTTGTGGATCTGGAGATCAACAACAATGGCATCTCTCCCCTAACCAGCAATCAGTACAAGGAAAAGTATTATACCTGGTTTGTAGAAAACTGCTGGAAGTACGGCTTTGTCCATCTGCGCGATACCACCAAATATTCCTCCTTCCGCTATGTGGGCATCGCTCACGCGGCCGCGCTTCACAAGGATGCGGCGCAGTCCTTTGAGACTTATTTTGGCACCTATCTGACCTCTCTGACTGCGTTCAATTTCGATAACAAGAAGAAGGTCGTGGACAACGAAGGCAACGAGTGGTGGATCTACTATGTGAAGGCCGAGACGGGAGCAGACACCGTTTACGTTCCCGTGCTGGGCGATCCCGATCACTATCAGATCTCGGGTGACAACAAGGGCGGCTTCATTGTTGCCGTCAACTCGGCACAGTTTGCAAAATAAACATGATCTCCCTCACCGCCGACGCGGTGAGGGAGATTTTTCAAATATTTTTCAAAAAATTTTTCGACCCTTGTAATTTTTGGCGCATTTTTGAGGAATTAGGAGTGAAAGGAGGCTTGGTCATGAAGAACAATCTACAAGACGAACGCGACGCCATCGTGGAAGCCCACGCCGGAACGGTTTGGCGGATCGCGCTCTCCCGTACCCGACGGGAGGATGCGGCGGAGGAAGTCTTTCAGGAAACGTTTCTGCGGCTCTTCGAGAAGGAACGGAAATTCGACAGCGAAGAGCACCGCAAGGCATGGCTGATTCGCACAACGCTGATCTGCTGTAAGCGCTATCAGTCCGCCGCCTATAAACACGCCGCCGTCAGTCTGGAGGAGTTGGGCGATCTGCTCTCACTTCCCGAGGAGGATAGTATCGTGGCACGGGCGCTGTTTGATCTGCCCGACAAATACCGTCTGCCGCTCCAGCTGTATTATATGGAGGGAATGGAAGCAGAGGAATGTGCTAAGGCGCTGGATCTTCGGCTGGGCACCTTCCGGGTGCGGCTGACGAGAGGAAAAAATCTACTCAAAGAAGTATTGAAAGGAGAAGGCATCCATGTTTGACGATAAGAATCACGACCGTAACGACGCCTTAGGGCAGCGTCTCCAAAAAATCGGCGGTCAGATGAACCCCTCCCCCCAGCTGAAAAAGGCGGCAAAGACCGGTGTGCCGCTCCGACCCGCGGGGCTTCGATACACCGCCGGCACCCATGTCCGCAAATTCACCAAAGCCGTGCTGACCTACGCGGCGTGCATCGTGCTGTTTTTGGGTGCGATCCTGCTGATCCCGAGATGGTTTGGCGGAAACGAGCCGACTCCGGGGGGATCGGTTGATCCGATTGTTACCAGCAAGCCGGCAGACGATCCCGGAAGTTCCGGTCAATGCAATCATAAATATGTAATGCTTACAATGGGACTGCGCCCCTCCTGTACGGAAGGAGAGATACGCGCGTATCGGTGCCAATATTGCGGTCATAGCTATTCCGAACAAGATCCCGCTCCCGGTCATAACTTCGTGGACGGCGTCTGCACCCGTTGCGGAGAGGCGGAGGTTCAGGCGGAGTGCGAGCACCTTTTGCCGGTGGGCAGTTGCCCTTATTGTAAGTGCGACGAACACGAATTTGTGACCACTTCCACCGAGGTTATCAATCCCTGTATTCAGGATAATGTGGAAGTCTTCACCTGCACAAAATGCGGTCTTAGCTACACCGCGACGGTTTCTGCTCCCGGGCATTTCTACGAAAACGGTGTTTGCACAGTTTGTGACCATGTGTGTCGGCACGAATACTCCGACATTTTCCATAACGGCATTTGTACCGTTTGCGGCATGGAGTGCGAGCACGACTACGTAGGCGATGCCTGTGATGTGGTTTGCACCCGTTGCGGAAAGAGACTCGGTCACGACTACGACACCATCACTTCCATCGAGCAGATCTGCACCGAAGGGACACTGACCACGACCGCCTGCAAGCGTTGCGGTTACGGCTATACCGAAACCACTCCTGCCAAGGGTCACAGCTACAAAGACGGCGTTTGCACTGTCTGCGGCGAGGCGAAAAAGGTGATCTCCGTCACCGATCCCAACGTCACCGCAGGCTCGGTGAGCCTGCTTCCCGAGCAGATGTATCAGACCTACCCCAACCTTTCGGGTGACGATTTCTACCGGATGGATTCCACCACCACTCCCGTATTCTACAATGTGTACACTTATTTTGAAGGATGTACGATTACCGATATCCGTCTGCCCGTGTACCGGGCGGAGGAGGGAAGCGTATTCACCGTTCGGGTAATGCGCACGAATAATGGCATCAACGCCGAAGAGATCGCCACCTACAAGCTCACCGCAGACCGCGCTCTCTCGCGGGAATGGGTGCTGTTCAGCGATCTGTCTATTGAAGTTCCCGAAGGCTGTACGCTGGTGTTCGGTTGGATGAGCGATACGCTGGAGCTTGCCCAGCCTATGTCGGGATACATTCCCGGATACAGCTATTGTAATGATTACAGAGGCTCTTGCGGAACCGTACCGCTGATCATGGACATCTACGGCAAGAGGAACTAATAAACCCGATCCCCCGCCACTTGGCAGGGGATCATTGCGTTATGCGTTCGAGGGCTTGACTTGCCCTTCCCGGATGTGCTACAATAAAAGTGGGATAATTTCAAATAATTTCTTCTCCCGTTGTAACAAAACGGGCTTTTTCAAAGAGTTATGGGTGAAAGGGGGGCATGACCGATGACGACACCACAAGATGATCGCGACAGAATTGTGGAACGGTATGCAGATATGGTCTGGCGAATTGCGCTTTCCCGCACCCGGAGGGAGGAAGCCGCCGAGGATGTGTTCCAGGAGGTCTTTTTAAGGCTGTTCCAAAAGGAGCGTACCTTCAACGAGGAGGAACACCGCAAGGCTTGGCCATCCGCACCACGCTGATCTGCTGTAAGAGCTATCTCACCGCCTCATTTCGCAATGCGACCTTGAGTCTGGAAGAGGTGGGCGACACCCTTGCGCTCCCTGAGGGGAAGTCGGTACTTTTTGAAGCGATGCTTCGCCTGCCGGCAAAATACCGCATCCCCATCCAGCTCTATTACATCGAAGGCATAGATTCCGACGAGTGCGCTAAGGCAATGGGACTGCGTCCCGGCACCTTCCGCGTGCGACTGAACCGCGGTCGGAACATGCTGAAAGAACTTTTGAAAGGAGAAGGAATTTATGTCGAATAATAAAAAGAATATTCCCGAAAACGATCCCTTGAAGGCGAAATTTGAGGGCATCGACAAGCAGGTGCGTGCCTCTGCGGACTTGAAGCAGGCGGCCAAGACCGGCATTCCCCTGCGGGCGGGCAAGAAAGAAGGCACCGCCGTCCACATCAGACGGTTTGGCAAAGCCGTGATGGCGTATGCGGTGATAGTAATGCTGGTGATCGGCGTAGTCATGTTCGTGCCGAAGTTGATTGCAGGGAACCGTCCCTCGGCGGGAAGTCCTGTCAGCGGTGAATCTGCTATGCCGCCGAGGTCTACCGACGAGCCTGTCGTAACCACTACTGCAGCCGTGGTAGGTATCACTACTACCGATTGGTGTCCAATGGATCCGCCCGATATTCCCGATCATGCCGCTCCCGCCGTAACCACCGGAATCGTCACGCGAGTGCAAATGGTGCCTATGGATCCGTATGTGGAAGGCTCGGAAGAGATGCCCTTGGCAGAACTGCTGGAAGGCAAGGTTGACCTGCGGCAGTACATTGATCCAACCAGCCTGCGGACGAACAACATCACCATGTGGCATGAAGACGGGGGACTGGCAAGCTGGTTTGACGGTTCGGACAACAGCGATGCTACAAGTGACGAGCATGAAGTTTGCGGCGGAGGCGTTCTGTCTATAGGGGGAGGTTCCGTATATTTTAGTTTGACCGAACCTATGACCGTGAGTGCGTACGCTCTGATTTCTTCCGCCACCGGTGATATTTATACAGATCGCTATCCTATGGACTGGTCCCTGCAAGCCACCAACAATCCCTCGGGTGATTGGATAACACTATCCTCCAACTATAACGGCGGAATGCAGAAAGGCTCTTGCGTAATCAACGGTTACACTGTTAACGAATACAGAAAAGAAGCATATCAGTATTACCGTTTTCGTATCGCCTATACGCAGAGCGGTGCAATAGATCTTTCCGAACTTATCATATACGCCGACGCAGAATAATTCCCCAACCCAAACGACCCCCGAAAGTGATTTCCTCTTTCGGGGGTCAACTTTATCCTTCGTTTCTTATAAACCGTCTCGCATATCCGCATCTGCGGCAGAGCTCCTCCGCACCTCGGCGGCGGGTGAAGCCGTCGTAGATGGCACGGGCGCGGGGAGAGGCGAGGATTTCGGGGAGCGTCGATTCAAACAGATTGCCCAGGGCAAGATTTCCGTCGGCGTCCAGACAGCAGGGAACTACCGTGCCGTCAGAGAGCACGCCGATCTGATCTCGTAGTCCGTGGCAGAAGAGCTCCGCCCCCTCAGGAAGGGCAGGCGCGGCGAGGTCGGGCCAGTCGAACTGCTCGCCCCACTCCAAAAACAGTTTTGGGGCAAGCACATAGCCGTTGCCTCTTCTCACCGGCTCCCACTCGCCCGGAAAAGCGGCGCGGAGCGTTCGCAGGATCGGCTCGTTCGCGGCTTCCTGGGTGGAGCCCAGATTCCACAGCCGCAGGGCGATAATGCACCCACCCTCCGATGCGCGGCGGGCAAAGTCGATGCAGGTGGACAGATACGCCGCGTCGGCAAAAGCGGCATTGGCGGCAGGGGCGTGGAGGGAAATGCTGATCTTGTGGGGGAGATTTTGAAGTAAAAGCTCGCCTTTTTGAGAGAGCAGAGACCCATTTGTGGTGAGCATGGGCAAAAATCCCTTTTTCTTGGCGATCTCAATGAATGGGGGAAGCAGCGGATGGAGCGTCGGCTCGCCCATCAGGTGAAAATAGAGGTGGCGGATGCCGGCAAGGCGATCGGTAAGCGCGCCGAACTCCGCCTCGGTCATGGTGCGGGGCGGTCGCGCGGTTTTATGGCAGAAGGTGCAGGAGAGGTTGCAGACGTTGGTGATTTCCAGATATGCTTTGCGGATCATGACGGTCTCCGTGGGGTGGTTTGGGGATAGTATAGCATAAAGGGGTGAGTTTGTCAAATGGGGAAAGGGAAAGGAGCGTCCGGGGACGCTCCTTTAGGGGTTAATCGCTTTATTCTCCCCAAATGACTTCGGCAGGACACTCATCGCCGATCCAATTTTCATCCCAATCGGCAGGCAAGCTATCTGCGCGGCAGTGAATAGTTTCAAGCGACTCGCACCCGTAGAATGCTTCGGGACCAACGCAAATTACATTAGCAGGAATGACAACGTCTGTCAATAGGTAGCAACAAGCGAAAGCGCATTCGCCAATTTCGGTCACACTGTCGGGAATGGTGATGTGCTCCAACGATTCGCACAAATCAAATGCATTGTTGCCAATGCGGGTTACGCTGTCGGGGATAGTAACTTCGGCCAGACTGCAACAGCCGAAAAACAACTCGTTGGGGATTTCAGTTATGCCGTTAGGGAGTACTATGCTCACAAGATTTGTGCATTCGCCAAACGCTCCGATCCCGATGTTGGTGGCATTGTCGGGAAGGACGATGCTTTCCAATGATTCGCAAAAATGAAATGCGTATTCGCCGATAGTTTGTAAACTGTCAGGGAACTGGACATCTGTCAATGCGGTGCAGCAGTTAAATGCGCCGTTCTCAATATCGGTTATTCCATAGGGGAGCGTTACGCTCGTAATTGTGTCGTTAAACAAAAATGCTTCTGCACCAACGGCGGTAACGGGTTTGCCATTGTACTGGCTCGGAATCACGATGTCGGTATCTGTGCAGGACCCGATGCCGCTTACGCTGTAAGATTTACTATCGTTGTTTAGTATAAATTCCAATCCCTCACTTGCAGGAGGTGCATCGGGGTCGAGTTCTCCGCAACGAGTGCAAGCTCCATTACTGTAGTTGTGTCCCAGCGCACTACCTTCGGTCTTTTCGCAGGCTTTACAAGTCTTCGGCACCGTGCAGGTCGCATCGGTATAGTTGTGTGCAATCATTGCGATCTCTTCCGAGTAGGATTCACCGCACTTGAAGCAGGTGAAGGTCTTGCTTCCTTTGGCAGTGCAGGTTGCATTCTTGGTTGCTGTTACTTTGTAGTCGTGAGAACACACGGTGGGAATCGGTTCGGTTTCGGGCTTTTTGGTGGTAGTGGTCTCGGGATTTTTAGAAGTATCGGGAGCCTTGGTGGTGGTCTCGGGCACCTTAGTGGTTTCAGGAACCTTAGTAGTGGTAGTGGTCTCGGGATCTTTAGAAGTATCGGGAGCTTGGGTGGTTTCGGGAGCCTTAGTCGTAGTAGCCTTGGGAACCGCGGTGGTTGTAGAGATGGTCGATGCTTGAGTGGTGGAGTCCGTGGTCGTTTCATCGTCGGTCTCCTCATCGCAAGCCGCCATCGACGCGCACATTAAAAGTGCTAAGAGCAGGGTAAGTAGTTTTTTCATTATTTTGTCTCCTTATTTTTGGTAGTTCCTGTGCAAATTGTCTCTACGGGAACTAAACTACCTGAATTATAGCACTATTCCTCCTGTTTGTCAAGAGAAATCGGAGGTATAATTCCTATATAATCAAATTTGGAGGAATTATAATGCTGGTTTTTGACTTTATCACAATAGGGAACAAACTCTATACGATTCGCAAAAAGATGGGAATGACCCAAGCCGAAGTCGCCGAGTTGGCGGATCTTTCCGACCGCACCTATGCCGATATTGAGCGAGGAACTGTCAATATGCGCAT
>JAFTPF010000024.1 GCA_017463445.1 Clostridia bacterium | reverse complement strand
ATGAATTGAGCATATCCGACTCCTCCGATGAATGTTTTGTGTGGTAACTTCATTCTATCAGATTTTTGTCAGATATGCTCTTTTTTTTGTTATTTTTTTGAGCTCTATCTGTCGGTACCCCAACATTTATTATAGAGCCGATTTTGTAGTTCGGACGGTTCAACCGATTGTGATTCAGAGCGATCCTGCTTGTGTCTCATCCATCAGCACTGCTTGAGCAAGGTCGCAATGGAAATACCGTCAAAATAATCGTTTGCCAGCTGGTGAAACGCCTTCCACATGGGGAGCGTCTTGCAATCCGCCATCCGATCGCAGATCTCTGCGTCACATTCCAAACAGGAAACGGGCGCCAGATTGCCGTCGGTCAGTCGAAGGATCTCCCCGACGCTGTATTCTTCGGGCGTGCGGGTGAGACGGTATCCGCCGCTCTTTCCCTGTATGCCCGCCAAGAGTCCGTTTTGCACCAAAACGGGAACGATCCGTTCCAGATATTTGAGGGAGATCTTCTGCCGCTCGGCGATCTCCTTCATAGGAATATATCCGTCCCTGGTATGCTCTGCAAGATCGATCATTACCCGCAGGGCGTACCTGCCTCTCGTTGATATCAACATAACGCTCACCTTTTATAATAGATTCTGTCTTATTATAACATATCCCGACGGAATATTCAAGTGGTTTCTGCGTGACAATGTCCACAGCTTTCGCAGTCGGGGAACTGTCCATGGTCATAGGCGATGCCATTTCTGTCGTAGTAATCCTTCAGCGCAGATTTGATAGCTTCCTCGGCAAGCACCGAGCAGTGGAGCTTGTGGGCGGGCAGTCCGTCCAGTGCTTCCACAACCGCTTGGTTGGTCAGCGCCAGCGCCTCAGATACGGGCTTGCCCTTGATAAGCTCGGTCGCCATAGAGCTGGACGCAATGGCGGAGCCGCAACCGAAGGTCTCGAATTTCACATCTGCGATGGTATCGTTCTCGATCTTCAGATAGATCTTCATAATATCGCCGCACTTGGCGTTGCCCACCTCGCCGATGCCGTCCGCGTCCTCGATGACACCCACATTGCGGGGATTTCGGAAATGATCCATCACCTTTTCGCTGTATAATGCCATATTTGCCTCCTATTTGATCAAAAATTCTTTCTTTCCGCTGACCAGATCCCGCCAGATGGGAGAGATGGAGCGCAGGTATGCGACTACTTCCTTCACTGCACCGATAGTATAGTCGATCTCCTCCTCGGTGTTCTCCTCCGACAGGCTGAGACGGAGCGAGCCGTGGGCGATGTCGTGTACCCTGCCAATGGCAAGGAGCACATGGCTGGGATCCAGGGAGCCCGACGTGCAAGCCGAGCCGGAGGAAGCGGCGATCCCCTTGTCGTCCAGCAGTAAGAGGAGCGATTCTCCTTCGATGCCCTCAAAGCAGAAGTTCACGTTGCCGGGCAGTCTCTGCAAAGGGTCTCCGTTGAGGATGGAATGGGGAATCTCGGAGAGACCCGCAATGAGCCTGTCCCGCAAAGCGGTCAGTTTGGCAGCGTTTGCGCCTAAGTTAGAACAAGCCTCTTCCATTGCCGCCGCCATGCCCATGATAGCGGGGATGTTCTCGGTGCCCGCACGCTTGCCTCTTTCCTGGGCGCCGCCTTCGATGAGATTGGTGAGCAAAACGCCTTTGCGGGCGTAGAGCGCGCCGATTCCTTTGGGACCGTGGAATTTATGCGCTGACAGCGACAGCAGATCGATATTCTGCGCCTTCACGTCGATGACCAGATGCCCCACTGCCTGCACCGCGTCGGTGTGAAAGAGTACGCCACGCTCCCGGCAGACCGCGCCGATCTCGGCGATGGGCTGAACCGTGCCGATCTCGTTGTTGGCATACATCACGGTGACAAGGCAGGTATCGGGACGGATGGCATCCCGCACCTGTTCGGAGGTCACATATCCGTTTTCGGGCACGTCCAGCAGAGTGATCTCAAAGCCCTGCTTTTGCAGAGCATTCAAGGTATGCAGGACGGCGTGATGCTCGATGGCGGTGGAAACGATGTGCCGCTTCCCTTTCCGCTCACCCATACGGGCGGCAGAAACGATCGCCTGATTGTCCGCCTCACTGCCTCCCGAGGGAAAGGTGATTTCCCTCGCCTCACAGCCCAACAGTTTCGCGATGCGCCCGCGGGCATCGGTCAAGGCTTCGTTTGCCGCCTGTCCTGCCGAATGCAGGCTGGACGGATTTCCGTAGATTCCGTCCATATAAGGGAGCATGGCATTGATGGCGGTCCTGCTCATTTTCGTGGTTGCGGCGTTGTCAAGATAAATTCCCATGATCGTTCCTCCAAATTCATTCAAGCATACGTATTAGCTCGGGCAAAACCGGTTCGAATTTTACACCGTACCAATGCTCGGGATCGCCCTGTGTGTGCTCGATACACCGCACGGTGTAATCGGCGGCGATCTTGGCGGCATCGAAGATGGACTTCCCTCTTGTCAGCGCTCCCGTGAATGCCGAAGCATACACGTCGCCCGTTCCGTGGCAGCCCTTTGCGATCCGCCGATGCTCGTAGTATGCGATTTCTCCGTTTTGGTATACGACAACTCCCGTTTTTTCGGGCGTGTACCCTACTCCCGTCAGTACGATGGTGGAGCAGCCCAGTTTGCTGAGTTCTTCCAGCAGTCCCCTTACATATTCTTCGCCATATTCTTCTTTATAATCTACCCCTGCAAGAAAGCACGCTTCGGTAATATTGGGAAGCAGCAGATCGGCAGAGGGACAGAGCGTCTTCATTGCCTCCACGTAAACGCTGTCAAAGATGGGATAGAGCTTTCCGTTATCGGCAAAGGCAGGATCCACGATCTTCACAGAGCCGTCTTTGCCCATGGTATCCAGTATGTCCTTCACATATCCTACCTGCTTGGTGCTTCCCAGGTACCCGGTGTAGATCGCATCAAATTGAATGCCTTCCTTTTGCCAATGGGCCTTGATGGCAGGCATATCATCGGTAAGATCCCGGAAGGTAAATCCGCTGAACCCGGCAGTATGGGTTGACAAAACGGCGGAAGGCAGGATAGCGGTTTCGATTCCGCAAGCGGACAAAATAGGAAGTGCTACTGTCAGCGAGCACTGCCCCACACAGGAAATGTCCTGTATCGTTAATATTCTTTTATAATTCATTGGTCTTTTACCTCATTGTGCGGCTTCGGCGGCTCTCATGGCAAGGATCGTGCGGGCGATCAGATCGTCCAGCGTCCAGCCGAGCATCTCGGCACCTCGCTCGATGACTTCTCGTGAGCAGCCTGCGGCAAAATTCAAGTTCTTGTATTTTTTCTTGACGGACTTCACTTCCAGATCGGCAACGCTTTTGGAGGGACGCATCAACGCCACGGCACCGATCAGACCCGTGAGCTCGTCCACAGCGTACAGCACCTTCTCCATTTCATGCTCGGGCTTGATATCCACGGTCAATGCGTAACCGTGGCTGGCGGTGGCGTGCACGATGCGCTCATCGATGCCGTGATTTCTAAGAAGCTCCTGTTCCTTGATGCAGTGCTGATCGGGATATTGCTCAAAGTCAAGATCGTGCAGAATGCCGACGGTCTCCCAAAAATCAGCTTCATCACCGTACCCGAGCCCTTCGGCAAAGTGACGCATAACACTGCCGACCGTCTTTCCGTGTTTTAAGTGAAACTCGCCTTGATTGTATAGTTTCAGAAGCTCAAACGCTTCTTTGGGTGTAGGGATCATCTTTGTTTCCTCCGTGTTCTTCCCACAATACGGTGACTGTTTTTCCCACGCAAAGTCACCGGCACCCGCATCGTACAGGTACCGGTGGTTGCCAAAAGTTTATCAGTCCGCAAACAGCGGGGTAGACAGATACCGATCACCCGTATCGGGGAGTAGGACTACGATGGTCTTGCCCTGGTTTTCGGGACGCTTTGCCAGCTCTATGGCGGCATAAGCGGCGGCTCCCGAGGAGATGCCTACCAGTACGCCCTCGCTTCTGCCGATGAGCTTGCCGGTAGCGAACGCGTCCTCATTGGAAACGGGGATGATCTCGTCGTAGATCTTGGTATTCAGCACGTCAGGAACAAAGCCCGCACCGATACCCTGGATCTTGTGAGGACCCGCAACACCGGTAGACAGTACCGCAGAGGATGCGGGTTCTACTGCCACGACCTTCACGTCGGGATTCTTGGATTTGAGATATTCACCCACGCCGGTGACCGTTCCGCCGGTGCCGACACCTGCCACGAAGATATCGACAGCACCGTCGGTGTCCTCCCAGATCTCGGGACCCGTGGTCTCCACGTGCGCCCGCGGGTTAGCGGGGTTTGTAAACTGAGACGGAATAAAACTGTTGGGGGTCTCTGCCGCCAGTTCCTGTGCCTTTGCGATAGCGCCCTTCATGCCTTTCGCGCCCTCGGTGAGCACCAGCTCGGCGCCGTAGGCCTTCATCAACTGTCTGCGCTCCACCGACATGGTATCGGGCATGACGATGATGATGCGGTAGCCTCTTGCGGCGGCCACCGAGGCAAGACCGATGCCGGTATTGCCCGAGGTGGGCTCGATGATCACCGAGCCGGGCTTCAGCTTGCCCGATGCCTCGGCATCGTCGATCATCGCCTTGGCTATGCGGTCCTTGACCGATCCTGCGGGATTGAAGTATTCCAATTTAGCAAGGACTTTTGCTTTCAGTCCCTGTGCCTTTTCTATATGCGTGAGCTCCAGCAGCGGAGTTTTGCCGATGAGCTGATCGGCGGATGTGAAAACGTTTGCCACAGTTATGCCTCCTTGACTGCGTCGAATGCTTGGGAGAGATCGGCGATGATGTCGTCGATATGCTCGGTGCCGATGGAAAGACGGATGGTGTTCTGCTTGATCTCCTGCTCGGCAAGCTCTTCCTCACTTAGCTGGCTGTGGGTGGTAGTTGCGGGATGGATGACCAGCGACTTGGAGTCTGCTACATTGGCAAGAAGCGAGAAAATTTCGAGACTGTCGATGAACTTGTGCGCTTCCTTCACGCCGCCCTTGATCTCGAAGGTGAAGATAGAACCGCCGCCGTTAGGGAAATATTTTTCGTAGAGTGCGTGATCGGGGTGATCTGCCAGCGAAGGATGGTTGACCTTCTCTACCTGGGGATGGTTGGCGAGGAACTCTACCACTTTCTTGGTGTTTTCAGCGTGACGGTCGAGACGGAGTGAGAGAGTTTCCACGCCCTGCAAGAGCAGGAATGCAGCGAAGGGAGAGATGCAAGCGCCGGTGTCACGGAGCAGTACGGCGCGAATGTAGGTAACGAATGCGGCAGGACCGACGGCTTTCACAAAGGATACGCCATGATAGGAGGGATTGGGATCGGCGATGGCGGGATACTTTCCCGAAGCCGCCCAATCGAATTTGCCGGAGTCTACAATGACACCGCCGAGGGTGGTGCCGTGACCGCCGATGAACTTGGTCGCCGAGTGGACTACCACGTCTGCGCCGTGATCGATGGGACGGATGAGGTAGGGCGTGCCGAAGGTGTTGTCGACTACCAGAGGCAGACCGTGCTTGTGGGCAAGCTCAGCCAGTGCGTCGATGTCGGGGATGTCGCTGTTGGGGTTGCCCAGGGTCTCGATGTAGATAGCGCGGGAGTTTTCCTGAATGGCGGCTTCCACTTCGGCAAGATCGTGGATGTTCACGAAGGATGCGGTGATACCGAAATTCGGGAGGGTGTGTGCCAGCAGATTGTAGCTGCCGCCGTAAATGGTCTTCTGTGCCACGATGTGACCGCCGTTCTGTGCCAGCGCCTGCAGAGTGTAGGTGATGGCGGCGGCACCCGATGCCAGCGCAAGCCCTGCCACACCGCCCTCCAGAGCAGCGATTCTCTTCTCGAAAACGTCCTGCGTGGAGTTGGTGAGTCTGCCGTAGATGTTGCCCGAATCTGCAAGACCGAATCTTGCGGCGGCGTGAGCGGAATCGCGGAAGACGTAAGAGGTGGTGGCATAGATGGGCACTGCGCGTGCGTCGGTGGCGGGATCGGGCTGCTCCTGACCTACGTGGAGCTGAAGGGTTTCAAATTTAAAGTTCTTGTTAGACATGGTTAGTATTTCCTTTCGTAATTAAAATATGTTCGTGTTTACCAAGTGTTGACTGAGTTATTTTCACTAACACATTCGCCCGAAACGGAAATTTGCTCTGACGAGACTTTCAAAATAGTTTATCATAGTGTTCTCCAAACGCCTACCTAGTTGGTAGGCGTTTGCATTATAGCACATAATTCCTACCTTGTCAATGGGTTTTGGTAAGTTTTTTCAAAAAATTGCGGAATTTTTTGTACAAGTGCATCTCTGTTCCTCTTTTACAAAAAACCGAGCGCCGTAAGACGCTCGGTATTTGAAAAGAGTTATTCTTCTTCATCAATCGCATTATAACGCAGAGACGGTTTCGAATCTTTGAATTGCCATATAGTATCAAAATCGAATCCCTTGAAGCTGGTCTTTTTCTGCGTTTCTGCTTTGCTCAATGTCACCACTCCGGTTACATCATAGGCGACCAGATCTGCTGTGGTGTAATTATTCTTATCATAGCTGTAGTAAATGGGTAGCCCTTTGCCGACTGCAGGTAATGCATCCTTCCGATCTAAATGATAACAGCACTCGAATAAAAGCTCATAATCTTTGGGATCTACACCAAGGGAGGGATCATTCTCATATCCTCTGTATAGGCCTATAAATTCGCCGCCGGCAATGCTGGTGGAAACGCGTCCTTCATTATAGCAGCGTCAGAGAACCGTGTCAATCGAAATCGTAATATTGGATAATCAATCAAACAACATCGTAATATTTCGAAATGTGTGCAATTCGATCTCTCAGAACAGAAAAACGCCCCTTGAACGGGCAAACCCATTCAAGGGGAATTTCTTCTCGATACTGGATAACTCTTAATAAGGGGACTTCATTTTTAGCAATACTGGATATTGCTTACTCATGGTCCATACTTTGACAAAATCATATCCAATATAAGATTGGCTTTTTTCCATCGCAGACATTGATAATGCAGTAGTTCCCGCTTCTCCGCGTCCATCAGACGTTGCATTAAAACCATTATTCAAATAGTAACAGTTTGAAAACGGTTGAATATCGGCGTGAACGGCTCCTGCAATCATTCCTTTGTAGGAAGTCACGTATTGATTACCAAAACCTCCACTATTGTAGCAATTGACAATTTGCTCGTCGGATGTACTCGCGATATACCCAATAATACCGCCGCAATAGTACTTAGCGTCGGTTATACCGGTATTATAACAATCAACGATCTGCACGAATTCTCCACTATTTACGCCAACAATACCGCCCGCTGTAGACTTGCCCAATATCTTTCCTTTGTTCCAGCATCTGATAATGTCACAACTATAATTCCACCCTGATCTTTGAATGCCAGCGATACCGCCAGCAAAATACTGGGGATTCCCAAAATCCCGAAAATCACCTTCTTCTTTCTCATTTTCTTCAGCATATTCGCCTTCATATGCTGAGGTTGCAGTAATGTTTCCCATATTATAGCATTGCAACAATTCCATCGAATAGTCTGAACTGCCGATAATACCGCCCACGAATATGCTAGCATGATGCAAGTAGTCTGCTGACAAATTACCTGCATTATAACAATAAGACATATTTCCATCGCGACCGAATATGCCACCAACATTAATGGTTCCGCCTCCCATAGAACCATCTGTACAATGGACGTATATGTTTCCGGTATTATAACAGTTGGTTGCGTTAGAGCCAACTCCGGCTATTCCGCCGCAATCCGCTCCCCATCTGTCTTTAACAGTGATATCCGTATCATTATAACTATTTGTTATCTCGCAATATTGAGCATCTGCCATTAATCCTCCCACAGAACCAGATTTATAGCGTGTATCCATATTGATCGTACCCCGGGCATAACAATTGTCGATCGAACTGTAGTATTCAGGGTTTACGGATCCAATTCCGACGAAGCACCAATTGGAAATCGGTCCAAAGGTTATGTCCTCTTTCAATTCATCGTCAATTAATTCATAATCGACATCAACTCCAAGATTCTTGATCTTCGCCCCCATCAAATAGATAAACAAGGGTTTGTCTATATTATGAATTGTATAACCATTTCCGTCCAATACTCCTGCAAATATGAGTGCTGAATCATAATTCTCGGGCAAACTGATATCATTCATCAAAATATACCTGGCAGAATTATATTCATTTACTGGGATATTAAAAGTTGTTATATCACCATCACTGGGACAATGATCTGCTATAACTTTAAAATCCTCAAATGTATAGATCCCTACATACCCCTCCGGCACCTCGCTGACTTGGTCGACTGCCTTCACAAAACCGTTTTTCAGTTTGAACCCGTCCTGCACAACATAGTCTGTCGTACCTTCGGTATCAGCTGGAGCAGGAATCGTCGTGTAAAACTCTATTAAGTCACGCTCAACTCCATAGGCAAGCCGAACGTTTTGAACCCACGTCTTTTCCGCATCTTCATTGCTTCTAACCGTAAGAGTATATACGCCGGCTTTCAGACCAAGATCTACCGGACTCTCGGTTTCAGTAGTGATCGTTTTGGACACTTTTCTTCCTGCTGCCGTCGTTCCTTCGATCAACAGTGTGAATTCGCTGGTAGGTTCACTATACAAATGATAAACCTGCACTTTGGCATCGACAGAATAAACGTCTTCCACCTTATTAGGATCCAACCCGACAGCTCGTACGCATTGATAAATGTGTTCTATCTTTGAATCAGACAACTGCATTGCACGCGCAGTAGCGATCAAATTGTTGGTAAACTGCTCGAAATTGCAATCTCTCGGCAGAACAAATAATGTATTGTAGATAAGTTTCGCGAGTTCTTCATACGTCAACGTGTTCCCTTCGCCTTCAACCAACAAATAGGCTAAATGCGAGATAACGGTAGAGTTATGATGTACGTTTCCGTGATCGGAAGAGGAAGTTGTATCCTTCCAATACTTGTCGTTATATTTACTGGGCAATTTTACATTATTGGGATCTTTAATATTCCTATCGTCGTGAATCCAATCGCACTGGGAATTCCACAGCTCATCGCCATACCACTCCTCAAACAGTTCTCCGAATATATCCGAGACTCCTTCCATAATTGCGCCGGATTCTCCTTGATATTTCATACCGCTGATAGTATTTTCAACAGAATGCATATACTCATGTGCAAAGGTGTCAACCGGTATTGCGTTTGTATATCCAAATCGAAGCACCGCATCAGGATAACCGAACAAAGCACTTGCGCACGCATTACCGGTGTCCGTCATACCGTTAATTATAAAATAGGTATCAAATACAATATTTACCCGCCCGTTTTCGCCATCAAAACCATATCTGTTAAACAAATTCATATAAAACTCATATATTTGTTCTACATAATAATCCAGCACTACTGCTTTCGCTTCCGAGTTACAATCGCTATTCAATTGATCGGCCTCGTCATGAGGATAAAACTGGATCAGATTTTGATTCACTGTACCAACTACCTTTGAATCGGAATTATAGATTTGATTCCCCTTAATATACACTCGCTCGCCGTTAGAATCTCTCCAAACTCCTGTAAATTGATAGACATTACCGTTACTATCCGCAAATTCATTAACTTGCTTAACATCGGTTAAAGTTTCATTTGCGTCATATACATACGCGTTATAGCTTCCTCCGCTAGTTACCACCTGATAATAATACGTATTCGATAGCGCACTGATCACATCACCGCTCGCAGCATCTACCACATAGGTGTATGGCGAACCGTCCAAATTTACCGCTGTCTCATACGCCAGCACAGCTTTACCGTCGGAGACATGGATGGTCAGCAGATCTCTGCTAAAGGATTCCACCATCAACGACACATTTTCTGTACCCGAGTAAGCCTGAATCGCCGCTACCACCATCTCCTCATCGACCGTCGGCTCAATTGATTCGATTTCAGCCGCCTTACCGGACAGATTGGTAGAAACCGCCTGCACAGCACCTTCCGCATCGATGACTAAAACCATCAAGCTTCCATATACGGGAATCCCTTCGTAGGTCTGCACCATTCGGGCGTAAGTAAGCTCGCCCGAAGTATCGAACCGCTCAAACGCAAACTCCACCTGATCCTCAGAATATCCGAGCAGCGTCGCCATCTCGGATGCCGCCGCCAGCGCGGAGTCTTCGTCCCGCACTACCGTATCCAGTACCGCTCCATAGATGGTAGCTGACTGAAAATCGGTATCGATCACTCCCTCTTCCGTATCCTTCGATTTCCCACCAGACCGATCGCCGAACACAAAATAAGCACAGATCCCCAATCCAATCGCCAACACCACCATAATGCAGGTCCAAATGATCAGCGTTCTTTTCTTCATAATTCTACCTCATTCAGCAAAAATTTCCCATCCCCGTAACGCAGACGCCCGCTCCCTTTCGGGAGCGGGTGTTTGTGTGGGGTGATGGAGTGGATGAATTCACACTACGGTTTATTCTTCGTAATAATACCAAGTATTGCCAACTTTCATCAGCGTAAAGCTGGGACTAAGTTCATACTCGTCGTCCTCAAACTCGATGGTAATTTCAACTTCAACTTTAACAGCATCGTCGATCTTAATATCGAATTTGTCTTCCCAGTACTCCTGGATCTCTTCTAATTCATCTTCATCCTCAGACAAATATTCCTCGTCAACGATTTCAAAGGAATAGCCTTTATAATCACCGTATTCATCTTCTAAGTTTTCCATGTTCCTTGACCATCTGTCACTGAAATTTTCAACCAATTCTTTCTTGGTCATATCTTTCTTATCCAGCATTGCGTCAATGTAACTTTCATGCATCAACTCAACTATTGCTTCGCCATCTGTATTGAAGCAAGCATCCAAATACTCATCCACGGTATCCTCAATGCTTCTGCCGCTGAAGAAGAGGAACCATACAAGCACAGCTGCGACGATCGCGACAACGCCGCCACAGATCAGACCGATGATCAGACCCTTCTTGGAGGACTTACCGGAAGTCTTCGGTGCAACACTAACGGGAGCCGCGCCGGCACCGGTAGCACTACCCGCACCGGGCACAGCTGCTCCACACTTATCGCAGAACTTCATACCCGCGGGCAGAGGATTGCCGCAGGTCAGGCAGAACCGGGAAGCAGCAGAAGCTGCAGCAGAAGCTGCAGCAGAAGCTACAGCAGGAGCTGCGGCAGGAGCGGGTGTAGCAGGGGGAGGAGTGACAGGAGCAGGCGCTACGGGAGTAGGAGCGGTAGCGGTACGAGGCGCGCCGCCCATATTGATGCGCACTACGGGAGCCGCAGGAGCCACGGAAGCAGGAGTGGGAGCAGGATTGCTACCATCGAGACTACCGGGTCTCATAAAGGGACTCGAGGAAGGAGCTGCCGCAGGAGCAGCGGGGGCAGCCTCCACCTTCTGTCCGCAAGAGGGACAGAACGCTACGCCGTCAGGAATCATGTTGTTGCAGTGTTTGCAAGTCATTTTGAATTCTCCTTTTTGATGTTATTTTTATTTTCAAAAATGTTATACCGATTTATTGTCCCCAGTAAACGGTGGCCGGGCAACCGTTGAGCCAATAGGGCGACCAATCGTAGGGCTGACTGACTGCTTTGCAATAGACTGTAGTCAGATTGGAGCAATCAAAGAACGCATTGTAACCGACACGCATCGCACCGTCGGGGATCGTAACAGAGGTCAGACCGGAGCAGTATGCAAACGCATAGTCGCCAATACTCGTCACGCTATTGGGAATCATAACAGAGGTCAGATCGGAACAGGAATAAAACGCATTGTAACCGACACTCGTCACACCGTCGGGGATCGTGACAGCGGTCACACCGGAACTGCCGGAAAACGCATACTCACCGATACTCGTCACCGGTATTCCTTCAAAGGAGGAAGGAATAACCACATGTGCATCCGTGCAGGTACCTATACCCGCAACGCTGTAAGTGCCATCGTCCAGCAAGATGTATTCCAAGCCTTCGCTGGGCGTCAGCTCGGATTCTTCGGGATCGTCAAACCAGCCGTTCAGAAGCCCGACTATCAGTCCGCCAATCAAAAGCAGGGCGACGGCGATCAGCGTGATCGCGCCTGCCAGCAGACCGGCATTTCCCTTCCGCGGCTTTTCGGTCGCAGTCGTTCCGGCACTCGCAGACTTTTCACTGTCCGCAGAGGTCTTGGCTTTTACGCTTGCTCCGCACAAGGGACAGAGCTCCGCGCCGTCGCGAACGGCCGCTCCGCAATGAGTACACGTCATGTTGTATCTCCTCAGAAAAGATTACAGATCTCCGCCGCGACGGATGAGTCCCTCAGCGGCTTTCATCGCCTGACGCTCCGCACGGGACCGTCTGTGCAGACCGGTGACCGTGATCAGACACAGGATCATGGTGATAGGCGTGATGATCGGATACGCGCCGAGACGGAAGGCGCCGGGGAAATACTGTCCCGACAAAAGCACCGCCGCGATGATCAGAATCGAGGGGATCATTGTCCCGATGATACCCACCAGTGCCAGTATAAACTGCCAGGTGTTATGACGTTGCATAGACATCGTGATCACGCCTACGAAAGCCGCAACGATCGCCAGAGCCGCAACGATCGCCAGGATCGTGCTGACCACGGGATCCACATACAGATGCATCGGACCCGTGTAGGTAGCAAGCACCTCTGTCAGTTCGGGAGCGGGCTCGGCAAAGCTGATGATGTTAAAGGACAGCTTATCATCGGCAAAAGGAAGCTGATAGGTCAAAATAGGTAAGAACAGGGATGCCACGCTGAGCACTAAGCAGCTCAGCATAAGGATCATCCACGCAAGATTTTTTCTCATTGTAATACTCCGTTTTTCTAAATCAATTACAGATTACCCGGTCGGAAGAACGGGTTGGCGCTCTTGGTAGACTCTGCCACGACGCCGGTAGGTACTGCGGGAGCGGTCGGTGCCGCCACAGGAATCTCCGGTTCGGGAATGGGATCGGGCGTCGAAGCTACTGCAGGCTCCTCAGCCTCATCGGGCAGGAACGCCTTTGCCAGCAGGTCGTACACTTCCATCGCAGTAGGACGGACTGCGGGATCGGGGCTGAGCATTGTGGCAAACATTTCCTTCAGATCATCGGGAAGCGCGTCGGACAAGGTGAGGGGTCCTCCCTTGGCAACCGCTTCGCCTGCATAATTGCTCTGCGAATGATCAAATCCGGGCAGTTCGCCGGTAAAATACTGATGAAACAGCACGCCCAGCGCGAAAATGTCCATCTTGCAGGTCAGCTCCAGCTCCTCCCCCCATAGGCTTCTGCAGGCTTCGGGAGAGAAATAGACCAGGTCGCCGACGATCTCTTCTCCGGATTCGGGGGGAGCACTCTCCAAGAAGCTACTGTCAAAATCGATGATCTTAGCAGTGACCGCTCCGGTGGAGGTGTACATAAACAGCACGTTATCGTGCTTGAGATCGGCGTGAACGATCCCGCCCTTATGGATGCCGGCGATGCCGTGGGCGATGATCGCGCACAGACGGCGAACCTCGTCGGTGCCCAGTGCGTGAACTGCCGCGGCGTCCCACGGAAGCGACTCGATCTTGCGCATGGAGATGTAATACTTCGATTCGATACGGAAGAATTCCTCGACACGCACCGCGTTGCCGTCGGAATTTTCGTTGAGCATCCGGTAGATCGCCACCTTTTGCTGCTCAAACTGCTCACACTGTCGAATTTTCTTTTGCAGACGTTCGGGACTGGATACCGTATCGTTTGCAGGATACTTGGGGCTCAGAAACTGCTTGATAAAGTAATTTTTCTCGTCCTTCTTACCAAATCCCCAAATCGAATAACCGCTGTTCTGACTGGTCAGATGACCAGTCAGCTCGTAAGTTCCCAGTTTTTCCATTATGTCTGTCCATCCTTCATATATCTGAAATAATCGTTTTTGTAGATATCCCACAGCGCAAAACGGCTCTGGCGATCCTCGGCGGGAAGCTTGCCGACAGGCTCCAGAAAGGTCTCCTGCAAATAGGCAAAGCGTTCCTTCACGCTGTTTTGCAAGGCGTCAAAGGTCTTGTAACCGAACGCGCCCAGGCAGAGGGTGTGGTCGTCCCCTGCGAACTTGCCGATCAGGTCAGCAAGCGTCGTTTCCCATTCCGCCGGATTTTCGGCGCGCAACAGCGTTGCCAACAGAAGCCCTTCAAATTCCATAGGCGTAGACACATATCCGAAGCATCCGTCGGTAGCGGAAAACGCCATGAACGGTCCTTCCACCTCCGCAGTACAGCAGTGCAGATCCACCTTTCTGTCGCTGCAGAGGATGTTTTTCAAAATACCGTCCTCATAGATATTCTCCATAGGATCGGATACCGTTGTGTGATCCACCGTCAGCTGGGCAAGCCCCTTCCCGTCCAGGATATACACGCGGGAGTCGCCCGCCCAGATGGCACTGACCATATACTTTCCGTCCTCCGCCTGCTGCACCAGAGCGACGGCTGCGGTAGTAGGTAGCGTGCGCACCATCGAGCCTCTGATCTGGAACCCGGAAGGATCCTTCGGAGGCTGATATTCAGTAAGCCTTTGAGCCACGCGGGGGGCAAAGACTTCTGCAGTCAGCTGTTCTGCAGATTGCTGACAAGGAAATATTTCGCGGAAACTGTCGAAAAACACACCGGAGCACAGACGCGAAGCCATATATGCCTCGGTCCGATCGGAATAATGTTGATGCTTTCTGGCTCCCGCACCGCCGCAACCGTCGAAAACGCCCAGCAGACCGGCAGTATCACAGAAGCTGTAACAATAACTGTCCTCGCCTTGATCCGGGATCTTATCCCGACAGAACGAGAGAACGAAATCAAGAGGAAGATTTTGTTTCATCAAAGTATTTCCTTCCAAATTATCGTTTGATCCGCTGATCAGACGGAGTTTGCGATAGCGCTCAGGATCTCGGCATAATTCTGCTCTGCAAGACCGTTACCTGCAGCGGAAGGAATGTGAACGGTGTTGTCCCAGGTACGGGAGATGTAGCTCCAGCCCTCTTCATCGGGCGCGAACATAACCAGACGCTTTGCGTTGCGGTGCATATCGTCCCACCAATCGTTGAGCTCGGACATATTGGCAGGCATACCGCCAGGATAGTAGGGAGATCTGCTGCCAAATCCAATCTCGTGGGTGCCGGCGTCGGTCCAAACAACGATGACCTGACGCTTCTTGGTGCCTTCGGTAGTCCACTGGGACTTGATGGCGTAAGCCAGGGCTTCCAGACCGTCCTCGGGGAGGTCACCGCCGCCCTGTGCGTGGATGCTGTTGATGCAAGCCTCGAACTCGGCTGCCTGCTGAGGCAGGAGGAAGAAGTCGGTCACCAGCATAGCGTTTTCCTGATCGGCGATATAGTCGCGGAATGCAACGATGCGCACACGCAGCTGACGGACGGATTTGCCCTTGTGGTTCATAATGTCGCTGAAATCGTTATAGAAGTTCAGAGCGTTCTGCTTGACCATATTGATGATCTTGTTCTGCTTGCCGCTCATATCCTCCATACTGCCGGTAGCGTCGATGCAGAACACCATATCGACGGTGTAGTCCATAGCCTGGCCGCCCTGGTAGTTGCCCTGACCGCCCTGATAGTTCCCCTGATTGCCCTGGTAGTTGCCCTGATAGTTGTTGTTCATAATAAATTCCTCCAAAAAATAATTACTTTAATTACGTTTACTGGTTTTCAAATGATGAATATTCATTCCTCTACTGCCGGCTTTTCAGCCACAATAATACCGGTGACCGTCACTGTCAGCGTTTCGGCGTCAACGTTCGTGCGAGTGATCACGCACTGCAGTTCAACCTTGGTTCCGGTCTCGGCAAGCAGATCCGCCGTCAGTTCCTCCGGACAATACGTTACGGTCGCCTTATCTGCGGCGAACTTCTCGGTCAACTCCAGCCATTCGCCGTCGTCTACACGATACTTCCATACGTATACTTCAGAGTCGCTTTCGGCAGCAGCGCCATAGGTCTCTTCGCTTACATTGAGGAGCAGGCTAACGATCTCGTTGGCAGCAGACTCTTCATCCTTTTTCTCTTCCGCCAACGTCATCTTAACGCTTACGGATTCGTCTTCGTTTTTGACTTCCGCCGCATCTTCAGTGTTCTCAAAAGCAAGCTCTACCGCATCTGCAGGTTTCTCGGGATTCTCGTTGCCGGGATTCTCGTTGGTCACGGGAGGCTCGTTGGTTTCAGGCAGAGAGGGCTCGTCCTCGCCGTCGTGATACTGCTCGATCTGCTCGGAAAGCTCGTCGATCTTATCCTCCAGATCTTCCCGATCCTTGTTGAACTGATCCATACTGCCGGAAAGTCCGATCAGGAAGAACAGCGTGATCAACCACAGCACGCACAGTACTGCCGACAGGAGTAGCGCCAGATTGAACTTTTTCTTCTGCGGTACCGGAGGAGGTGCTACAGATACCACGGGAGCAGGCGTTACGGAAGCGGGAGCCGCGGGAGCTGCCGGCTTTGCATTCGGGACGATATCGTAAAATCCTCCGCAGTCGGAGCTGGGGGTAACGTCACGCCCACATCTTCCACATTTTTTGTCTTTTGCAGCGATTTCTGCGCCGCACCATTTGCATATCATAATCGTTATGCTCCTTTCCCGGGCAAGATCTGCCCGCAAATATGACAATGTTTTGCTGACGGCACATTTTCACCGTCACAGGCGGGGCATAATACGTTTCCCCCACCGTACACATTTGAGTATAGGGTGCGCTGTTCCATCTCCGGCTCAGCCGCAACGGGCTTTGCGGTAGGCGCCCCTGCACCGGGTGCAGCGGGACCCGCGCCGGGAGCGGGATATTCGGGCGTCGCAGACCCCGATGGGGTACCGGTACCACCGTAAGGTCCTCTCGGCTCGCGCGGTGTAGGGCGGACAGATTCGGACGGCTTCGATCGCATCTTGGAGATCAACACGCCGGCTCCGACCAAACAAGCTACCGCTACGAATATGATCAGAAATATGTATACACTGGTGTCCATTGAAGATTCCTCCGTTATCTCAAGATTTTTACACCAATCGTGCCATTTCGTTGCATTGCGCAACAAAAAACACGAATATATTATACCACAATTTGCATCAAAAAGCAAGATATTTTTGTATATAAAAGCATTTTTCGCGCATTTATCATTCTCTCGCCGCAATTGGATGATGCCGCGCTACTCCTTCGTGGCGGGCGCGGTGGCATTCCAGTAGACGGTGGCATCGCTGCCCGCCCAGCGATCGTGCCAACCGTCAGGCTTGGACGCGACCTCGCAGTAAATGTCGATGAAGCCATAATCACCGAATGCGTAGTTGCCGATCTTTTGGACGCTCTTCGGAATGGTGATCATATAAAGAACCGTTGCATTGTCAAAAGCATATTCGCCAATGATCTCCAAACCGTCGGGAAGTGTGATGGAGCGTATCGAGGTGCAATACTGGAAGGCGTTAGTGCCGATCTCTTTGAGACTTTGCGGGAGAGTTATATCAGCCAATGCAACGCAATGGATAAAGGCGTAATCGCCGATTTTGGTAACGCCTTCGGGAATCACGATAGATTGCAAGCAACTGCCCTCAAAAGCATAATCGCCGATATACGTCACCCCCGAGGGGATCGGAAAATCATTACGCCCCAGCTCACCGCAACCCTGGAATGCGCGGTCTGCAATATAGGTAACGCTATCCGGCAGTGTCATTTCGGTAAGCCCCCAACACTCGGAAAACGCGCCTTCTTTGATAGTGGTAAGTGTGTCGGGCAAAGTCACTTTATACAGATGCGTACAGTATCGGAAGGTGTCCTCCTCTATGATCTCAACCCCATCGGGAATCGAGATTTCCTGAAGCTTTTCGCAATTCTGGAATACGCCTTCGACGATCGCTATCACTCCGTCGGGCAGGATCACCTCTCGGGAGAGCCCGTCGTGTCCGACCACCACCAGCTTTCCATCCTTCCGATTTACATAGCACACACCTTGCATATCGGTCTCAAAGGATTCAGCACCCCAGATGACGTAGGAGGATGGGCCTGCCCAACCGCCCTTCCACGTTTCAGGCATTTCGGATGCCTCCACACAGATAACTTTGCAATTGAAGGCCTTCACGCCGATATGCGTTACTGTGGACGGAATGATCGTCTGGAAATTCGATACCAGCGTAATGGAGTTGAAAGCATAGTCGCCGATCGTAGTCAGGCTGTCGGGAAGATCTTCGATCCTGACTTTGTAGCAACCTTCAAAGGCATTATCCCCGATCGCCTCGATGCTTTGCGGAAGATTGATCTCTTCCAGCGCGTGGCAGTTTTTGAAGGCACCGTTGCTGATCGTTTTCAGCCCATCGGGAAGCGTGACCGATACAAGATTCGTAGAATAGAGAAACATTTGCTCATCAAGCACCTCAAGTCCTTCAGGCAAAGCGATCGATAACAGATCGTCACAATAGGCAAACGCAAGTGCGCCGATCGTTTCCGTATTTTTACCGAACCGAATGGTTTGAAGTCCGCTTCCGTTGAACGCACCTTCCTCAATGCAGGTGATTCCGTCGTGCAGTGTAATGTCGGTCAGTGCCGTGCACGACTCGAATGCATAAAAGGATATGGCAGTAAGGGTATCGGACAGTTCGACATTGGTCAACAGCACGCATTCCTGGAACGCATGGGGGCCCATTTCAGTCACACCGTCTCCCATTACCACCGAAACGATGGAAGAACCGCGAAATGCACTTGCTAATAGAGGCATATTTATATACACCTCTTTGTCCGTACAAGTACCGATCCCCAGAATCGCACCTTCGTAGATCTCCAAACCCTTGCTTTGCGTCACGACGCTTTGCAGAGCGGTCTTCGTCTGCTTGCCCGTGCCGTCCATCAGATCGTAGGAGTAAGTCACCTCAACCGTATATGTTTTCAGCACCTCCAGATCGGTAAACGTCACCGAGTTGCCGTCGGATGCCGTCGCAACGACGGTTCCGTCCAGCTTCAGCTCCACCTTATCCACCGTCAGAAGATCGTTCGGATCGTTCTTACTCAGCTTCATGCTGACTGAATAAAGGTCAGGCTGAACATCGGTAATGGCAAGCGTCGGCTCTGAAACCGATTCGGTGGTGAAGTTGATCGACCGCGTCCTGACGGAACCGTTATATTTGTACTCTACTATTAACGTATACACAATTCCCGATTGCAGATCGGCAAGCTTCGTCTCGTCGCCGCTCAGATCCCGGATCTTTTTGCCGCCTTTATACAGCGCAAAGGATACGGCATTCTTGTCGGGCGCGTCGTCGTGCCAGACCAGCTTGGCAATCGCTTCCGCATGGGAGACTGCGGAAACTTGCGCTGTCACTACAGCAGGCGTTTCTATGGTCTGCTCAGCGATGATGCGCTCCGACTTGCCCGCACCGTCCAGCGCATCGTAGTCTGCGACAACGGCAACGCGGTACTCGGTGCCGTCGTTAAGCCCCGTAAAATGAACTACCGATGTCTCGTTGAAAGAGATCTGCTGTTTGTTCACCACAGACGCCTCTTTATACAAAACGGCATAGACCCGGCTCTCGGTCAGAGTCAACAGACCTGCGGCGTCGTTGACAGTGACGGCAACACTGATCTGATCGAAATTAGCGGTAATATCCGAAAGAGCAGCGGTAGGTTGATCCTCAGTGTACACGCCGACCTTCACGGTCTGATCGCCTTCGAGACGAACGTCCTTGATCTCGGTACCGTCGATGTATTTGATAGCGTCGATGGTATACTCCACGATGCCCTTGGCGTCGCCCGCATTGCATTTTAGAATCAGATTTTCCATATCCGATCCGTCCTCGAACATATAGGACGAATACTTCTCGCCGTTGAGCGTGAAGGAAACGATCTCGAATTTGTCCGGGTTGTCAATATGTACGGTGATGTAGAAATCCTCACCGGAGTTCACGTAATAGATCGGCGCACCCGCAGTGTCTTTGGCGGAAGAACCGTCTGACACCGCAGAGCTGCCGTTATACCCGCCGTCCGTCATACTCTCCAAAAGGATCAGATCGGAAGACGGAACATTGTACAGTGTTTGGGTACGGTAAGGCAGGCGGGTCCGCTCGATCTGTGCGGGTGCCTCTTTCGAAACCGTCATTCCCAAATAGACGGGGACCTGCTTATCGCCGCCAAATAGCAGGAAGAACAGAGACAGCCCCACGGCAAGAAACAGGAGCGCCGCAATCGCGGTAGTCAGAACTCTTTTGTGAAAGAAGGGATGTTTATTTCGATCCGCAAGGGCTGCTCCGCCTGCCGCTGCCCTTCTCTTTTCCAGCAGTTTGAACCGCCGCGCGGCGCAAAGCTCCAAAAGGTCGGCAGGGATACCCGTGATCAGATCCAGCTTGCGATCGTGCTTACTCATGCCAGTACCCTCCCGCCACCAGCCGCTCCTTTAGCTCTGCACGGATTGCCGCCAGCTCACGGTAAACGGTACTCTCGCTGATCTTCAGCATCACGGCGATACTCTCGATGCTGTCTGCAAAGTAATAACGGCAGATGAAGATCATCAGCGACCGTTTATCAAGACTCCGCAGATAGGTGTACAGGATGTCGCCGATCTCCTTGGTGGAGTAGTCATCCTCCACGGTGGTCTCCGACGGGATGCACTCGTCCAGCTCCTCCAGCGAAAGCGTCAGCTCGGAGGGGATCCGTTTGGCAGCACTTCTCTTGCGGTACTTGTCCACGGCCAGATTACGGGTGATCTTGGAGAGAAAGATCTGAAATATGCTTGGTCTGGTGGGCGGAATGCGGTTCCATGTGCTGAGATAGGTGTCGTTCAGACACTCCTCGCAGTCGGGATCGTCCCGAACGATATTGTACGCGATGGCGTACAGGTAACGCCCGTATTTATCGTCGGTGGCAAGGATTGCGTCCTCATTCCGATTCCAATAGAGCTCAATGATCGCCTCATCGGACATCGTTTCGGTGTCGTTTTTCTTGTCAGTATACTTCATACAGTTCCTTTCTAAAATACCTACTATAATATAAGCCGTGTATTTTCGGAAAACCTCGCACGATTTTTCGACATTTTTCAAAAAAATATCGGAAACCGGAAGGTGGCATACCTTCCGGTTTGCAGATCAGACTTGATTTTGCCGTAAAACTTCAAATGCAAGCACCGTTGCGGCTGACGCCGCTGAGAGTGCAGCGCCAAATTCTCTGCCGTAATCGATGCGCACGATCCCGTCGCACTGATTCAGAAGCGCGCGGGAGATGCCCCTCCGCTCTCCGCCTACGATCAGGAGCAGGGGGAGCGTAAGATCGCTCTCCCACATCGGCTCGGAGTGATCCACATCCGACGCCAGCACTCGATACCCATAGCGGTGGAACAGGTCCGCGGCATCAAGCCCCTCGGCGACATAGAGCGGCATCTGCTCTGACGCTCCCGCCGAAGCGCGGCAGACTACGCCCGCCGCCGTCATCCAGTTACGGGGAGAAAGCAGAACCCCGTTCACTCCCGCTGCGTAAAGAGAGCGCAGAGCGTACCCGAAATTATAGGGATCCTCGATCCCCTCGATCATCACATAGAAGCCGCCCACGGCGATCTCCGCCTCTGACAGATCGGGGAGAGTCCGCTCCGTGCAGACGGTGAGGATACCGCCGTGGCTGTTGCCGGTGGCAAGGGCGTCGATGTCGGCACCCTCGGCGGCGATCACCTCAAACTCATAGCGGTAGCTCATGGCGCGGATGTAGGACAGGTGTCCCGCCAACGACCGCTCCTTGGCGTGGTCGTAGAGCACGCGGAGAATACGTCGATCCGAAATGCCGCTCTCGATCCCGCGGATCACCGCACGGAAAGAGATCATCCCCTCCATGATCGTACTGCTTCCCTGTCTCGATTCTTCTTTCTGCATATCCTACTCCTCCCGGTCGTCTCCGCCTTCGGGATCTCGGACATCCTCCCGATTCAGCCGTCTGTGCAGATAGCCTTCCCGGATGCTGGCAGTCGTGATGACCACTCGATCGGCTCCGGTATAGTCCATAATACCAAGGAGCGCCGCAAGCCCTGCGGGGAAGGTATGGATCCGGCTGGAGACTTCCTTCACGAGCAACTGCTTCACATCTTTGTCCATGGACGTGATCTGATTCATCAGATCCTCCATATCCTGGTAGGGTATGGTGTAGGGCAAAACGCTCTCGCCGCCCCGTTGGAGGGCGTGGAGCCGTGCCAGCGTACGTCCCGTGCCGCCGTTGATATAGAGCACCGTTCCATACTCGTGCGCCCAAGGATGGCTAGCCAGCTTTGCGCAAACGTAAGAACGGATCTTCGATGCTTCCCGAGGCGTAGGAAGGATGTTGGTGACAAACTTATTGTAGATCACCAGCGCACCCAGCCGCAGGGAGACGTTCTTCTGTGCCCGTCGGTGGGCAAAGCCCACCAGCTCGGTGCTTCCGCCGCCCATATCGATGACCAGTCCGGAGGTAACGGCAGGATCCAGCGAGGGAAGCAGGGATTCAAAGGTCAGCCGCGCCTCGCTGTCGCCGCTGATCAGGTCGATGGAAAGCCCGGTCTCGCGGCGCACGATCTCGATCACGGCGCGAGCATTTGCGGCGGCGCGGAGACCTGCGGTGGCGAAGGGATATACCCGATTGCATCGGTCGGCATTGGCAACCGCCTTCAGCTCACGGACGGCGTCTACCAGAATGCGGATCCCCGCCTCGGTCAGCAGTCCCTGCCGAACATAGGCGATCAGTCCCGCGTTGACCGTTCGTCTGCGACGCTCGAAAAGCTGTCGGGTGCGGCGGTTGTAGTCGTATATAGTCATTTTAATGGTATTGGAGCCGATGTCCACCACAGCGGCGCGAAATGTATCCTGTGCCATACGATCAGTCCTTTTTTTGCAGATTCGGCGGATCGTTTCCGCCTTGCAACGATTCATACATACATTATAATCGAAAAAGCGACAAAAGTAAACAGGTGCGGCGCGTTTTCAGAAAATATTTTTCAAGATTGATGGATTTAAATCTAATTATTCACATTTCATCGAAAACCTATTGCAATTCATAAACGGTTGTGTTATAATTACATCAACACTAATGCGAGCGCCGATCGTGACGATCGGTCGATCTCAAAAAAGGAGAATTTTATATGATTTGTAAGCATTGTAACAGCGTTATCCCCGATAACTCTGCATTCTGCACCAACTGCGGTCAGAAGGCTGAAGCGGCACAGCCCGCTCCCGTCAGCCAGTCACAGCCCACCTTCTGCACCTCCTGTGGTGCTCACGTTCCCGCTGGCTCCGCTTTCTGCACTAACTGCGGTGCAACCGTAGCCGCAGCCGCTCCCGCTCCCAAAAAGGGTCTGCCCAAGGGTGCCATCATCGGTATCATTGCAGGCGGTGTCGGTGCCGTTCTGATCGCTCTGATCATCCTGCTCATTTCCCTTCTGAGCGGT
>JAFTPF010000085.1 GCA_017463445.1 Clostridia bacterium | reverse complement strand
GTGCAGAAACCTTTTTTCAAAAAGGTTTCTGCCGGGGTGTGGGGCAGAGCCCCACATTAAAGCGCCTGATCAATATCGGCAATAATATCCTCCACGTTCTCGATGCCCACCGAGAGTCTGCACAGGTCGGGGGAGACGCCCGCGTCGCGGAGCTGGTCGTCGGTCAGCTGTCTGTGAGTGGTGGAAGCGGGATGGAGGATGCTGGTGCGCGCGTCGGCAACGTGGATGACCAGCTTTGCCAGCTTCAGGCGTCCCATGAAGGCAGAGGCGGCGTCCCGTCCACCCTTCACGCCGAAGGAGATGACGCCGGAGCAGCCGTTCGGCAGATACTTTTCTGCCAGCTTGCGGTCGGGAGAGGACTCCAGCCCGGGATAGTTCACCCAGGCAATGCGAGGATCTGCCTCCAGCCATTTCGCAACCGCCAGCGCGTTCTCGCTGTGACGGGCAATGCGGAGGGGAAGGGTCTCAAGCCCCATGTTCAGAAGAAAGGTGGTCATAGGCTGGGGAACCATGCCCAGATCGCGCATCAGCTGGACTCTCGCCTTGGTGATGTAGGCGGCATTGCCGAACGCCTCGGTGTAAACGATGCCGTGATAGCTGTCGTCGGGAGTGGTCAGCTCGGGGAACTTTCCGGAAGCCGCCCAGTCGAATTTACCGCTGTCTACCACAACGCCGCCCACCACAGTGGCGTGACCGTCCATATACTTGGTGGTGGAGTGGATCACGATGTCCGCGCCGAACTCAATGGGACGGCAGAGGACGGGAGTGGCGAAGGTGTTGTCCACCACCAGCGGAATGCCGTGACGGTG
The DNA here is from genome assembly GCA_017463445.1 of Clostridia bacterium. Taxonomy (GTDB): domain Bacteria; phylum Bacillota; class Clostridia; order Oscillospirales; family CAG-272; genus CAKSQF01. The sequence goes on along the minus strand of JAFTPF010000085.1, from coordinate 10,517 downwards.
CGCGATCTTGGCGTACCGCTCGATGTCGAAGACCTTCAGCACGGGGTTGGCGATGGTCTCGCCGAAGACCAGACGGGTGTTTTCGTCGATCTGCGCCTCGATCTCCTCGTCGGAGAGGTCGGGAGTCACAAACCGCACCTCAATACCCATCCGCTTCAGGGTGACGGCAAGGAGGTTGGTGGTTCCGCCGTAGATGGTGGAGGACGCCACGATGTTCTGACCGCAGGAGGCGATGTTAAAGATGGAGAGGAAGGAGGCGGCCTGTCCCGAAGAGGTGCAGAGCGCGCCAACACCGCCTTCCATGGCGGCGATCTTGTCCTCTACTGCCGCAACAGTGGGGTTAGAGAGGCGGGAGTAGAAGTGTCCTGAGGTCTTCAGGTCGAAGAGATCGCCCAGCTCCTCGCAGGAGGAGTACTTGAAGGTGGTGGACTGACAGATGGGAAGCACCCGAGGCTCTCCGTTACCGGGTTCATAGCCGGCCTGCAAAGCCATCGTCTCGATTTTATATTGTTCGTTGCTCATGATAAGCCCTTCTTTCAAAATACAAATTGATTCCCCTATATTATACCACCGATTTTGATCGTTGTCAATGGGAAAAACGGTCCGCAGCGCAACTTGTGCAATATCTGTCTCAAATTCCTTGCACCGTCTCCCTTTACCTGTCGAATTATACAACTTGCACAAATATTGTGTAAAATTTTTGACAACCACAGCGAAAAGTAATAAGAAAATGTCAAAAAAAGCGCAATAATCTGATAAAATCCAAGAAAAAACTCTTGCACACTTTGTCCTAATGTGGTATAATAAAACTATATTGATCGGACACTTGTCGCTCCCCGAACCGACGCCTCGACTCCGATCTCCGAAAACTCCCACGGAGGGAACTGTATGGCAAAGAAAAAGAACATCCAAATTCCGCAAATCCCCGGCGATATGGCGCCCTACCTTTTCCATCAGGGTACCAATTTCCACACTCAGAACTACCTCGGCTGTCACCGCACCAAGGAGGGCTATGTCTTCCGCACCTGGGCGCCCAACGCTCACTCCGTCGCCCTCGTTGCGGACTTTACCAACTGGGGTGAGGGACTCCCCCTGACCCGTGTCACCGAGATGGGCGTTTGGGAGGTAAGCATCCCTGCCGCCGATTTGGAAGGGAAGCCCTACAAATACCGCATTTCCGGCAAAAACGGCGTCCGCTATAAAGCGGACCCCTACGCCGCCATGAACGAGACCCTGCAGAAGACCGCATCGCTGGTCTACACCAAGGATGACTTCCGCTGGACCGACGGCACCTGGATGAACAAACGCCGCCGCCTCTCCCATTCTCCGAACTTCTACTCCGCACCGCTCCACATCTACGAGATGCACCTTGCCTCCTGGCGTACCCGTGACGGCAGATGCAACGCAGACGGCGACGCATACCTCACCTACCGCGAGATCGCCGATCTGCTGGTTCCTTACGTCAAGAAGATGGGCTACACTCACGTGGAGCTCCTCCCCATCGGGGAATACCCCTTTGACGGAAGCTGGGGCTACCAATGCTGTGGCTACTTCTCCCCTACCTCCCGCTACGGCACCCCCGAAGACTTCGCCTACTTCGTCAATAAGCTCCACTCCAACGGCATCGGCGTGCTGCTGGACTGGGTTCCCGCCCACTTCCCCAAGGACGAGCACGGTCTCTACGAGTTTGACGGCGCACCGCTGTATGAATATCAGGGCTGGGACAGACAGGAGCACACCGAATGGGGCACCCGCTGCTTCGATGTAGGCAGACCTGAGGTGCAGTCCTTCCTGATCTCCTCCGCCCTCTACTGGATCGAGCACTTCCATCTGGACGGGCTCCGCGTGGATGCCGTCGCCTCCATGCTCTATCTGGACTACGCCCGCAAGCCCGGCGAGTGGGTGCCCAACGTCCACGGCGGCAGGGAAAACCTGGAGGCAATCGCCTTCTTCCGGAAGCTCAACAGCGCCCTCTTCGGCGCCCACGGCGACATTCTGATGATCGCGGAAGAATCCACCTCCTGGGCGGCGGTCACCAAACCGGTCTACCAAGGGGGGCTGGGCTTCAACTTCAAGTGGAATATGGGCTGGGCGAACGATATGTACGAATATGTTTCCCTGGATCCTATCGCCCGCCAGTACCATCACAATAAGCTGAACTTTTCCCTCTGCTATGCCTTCTCAGAGAACTACATCCTCCCTGTCTCCCACGACGAGGTAGTCCACGGCAAAAAGTCTCTGCTGGACAAAATGTGGGGCGGCTACGAGCAGAAATTCGCAGGTGACCGCCTGTTTATGGCGTACCAGATGACCCATCCGGGCAAAAAGCTCACCTTCATGGGCTGTGAGTTCGGACAATTCCGCGAATGGGACTACGAAAACCAACTGGAGTGGTTTATGACCGACTACGAGATGCATGGGAGACTCTGGCACTTCTCGGAAACGCTGAACAATTTCTACCTGTCCCACAAAGCCTTGTGGGAGGACGACTTCTCCTGGGGCGGCTTTGAGTGGATCTGGGCAGACAACAAGGAAGATAACCTCATCGCCTACACTCGCAAGGGACGCTCGGGCGAGTCTCTGATCTGCGTGCTGAACTTCTCGGCGGCACCCCGCGAGAACTATCCCATCCCCGTCCCCGACGAAGCGGAGGCATACAAGGAAGTCCTCTCCACCGACGACATCGCCTTCGGCGGCGAAGGTCGGCTGAACGGCGGACTCCTGCGTCCCGCTCCCGATTGGGCGCTGGACGGCAAACGCACCCTGCGTATCACCATCCCGCCTCTCTCAGCGGTGATCCTGGAGCCGAAGAAGCTCCCCGGACGGAAGAAAACGTAATGCGGGGCGTTGTCCCTGCACCCCACCAGAAACTTTTTGAAAAAAGTTTCTGGACTTCAAAAACTTTCTGAAAGCGGCGCAATATTTGCGCCGCAGGAAAGATTCGTAATCCCCTATGGGTACAAACGATTACCGTAATCCCCTACGGAGTGCGTGCAAGCTCTTAGTAACCATATCCCCCGCAAAATTGCAAAGCAATTTTGCCTGGTAGAAGTTCTTTGCGGAGCTTTCTTTCAAGAAAGCGACCGTTTCTCCTAAAAATCCAATATAAAGTGAGGAATCTGCTATGTTCCAGAAAAAAGAATGTGTAGCCATGCTCCTTGCCGGCGGGCAGGGCAGCCGACTGTACACACTCACCGAGAAAACGGCAAAGCCTGCCGTTCCCTTCGGCGGTAAGTACCGCATCATCGACTTTACGCTGTCCAACTGCGTAAACTCGGGCATCGATACCGTGGGCGTGCTCACCCAGTATCAGCCCCTCCAGCTCAACGAGTACATCGGCACCGGCCAGCCCTGGGATCTGGACCGCAATATGGGTGGCGTGTCCGTCCTGCCCCCTTATCAGGGCATGAAGGGCGCCGACTGGTATAAAGGCACCGCCAACGCCATCTATCAGAACCTGGACTTCCTGGATCGCTACGATCCCGAGTACGTTCTGGTCCTGTCGGGCGACCATATCTATAAAATGGACTACGCCGCCATGCTGGACTTCCACAAGGAGAAGAACGCCGACTGCACCATCGCGGTACTGACCGTTCCCATGGAGGAAGCTTCCCGTTTTGGCATCATGAATGCCCGCGAGGACGGCGAGATCTTCGAGTTCGAGGAAAAGCCCAAGCAACCCAAATCCGACAAAGCCTCTATGGGTATCTACATTTTCAGCTATAAGAAACTCCGCAAATACCTCATCGACGATGAGAATACCCCCGGCTCGTCCAACGACTTCGGTAAGAACATCATCCCCAATATGCTGAACGCAGGCGAGAGGATGTACGCCTACCCCTTCGTGGGCTATTGGAAGGACGTTGGAACCATCTCCTCTCTCTGGGAGGGCAATATGGATCTTCTGGGTGAGCATCCCAACTTCAATCTGTACGACCGCTCCTGGCGGATCTTCTTCCGCTCCACCGGCAATCCTCCCCAATATGTGGGCGAGGAGGCGAGCATCGTCAATTCCATTATCACCGAAGGCTGTGAGATCTACGGAACCGTAGAAAATTCCGTCCTCTTCAGCGGCGTGTATGTGGCACCGGGTGCGGTCATCCGCGACAGCGTCATTATGAACGACGTCCGCATCGAGGCAGGAGCCACGGTGGACTACTCCATCATCAGTACCAACACCGCCATCGGCGAGGGGGCCACGGTAGGTGCGCCCAAGGCAGAGGGCGTGGGCATCGCCGTAGTGGGCGCCGAGCTCTCGGTCCCCGCAGGCAAGACGATTCCTGCCGGTGAAATGGTCAATTCTGCCAAACTGGCAGAGATCTGCGCAAAGAACAACTAAGGAGGAACAGATATGGCAGCCGGAATTATTTTCGCAAACCTCACCAATAAAAACATCCCCGAACTCACCGCAGTTCGCACCCAAGCGTCTGTCCCCTTCGGCGGCAGATACCGCCTCATCGACTTCGTCCTCTCCTGCATGGTCAACGCAGGCATCAAGGACGTGAACGTCATCACCAGCTATAACTACCAGTCTCTGGTGGACCATCTGGGCAGCGGCAAGGATTGGGATCTCGCCCGCCGCACCGGTGGTCTGAGACTGCTCACTCCCAACATTGCCTCCTTCTCCACCCGCGGCACCAGCCGCTACGATACCCGTCTGGACGCACTGTACAGCATCTCCGACGCGCTGGCGAAGACTAAGGATGAACTGCTGGTCATCGCCGATTCGGACGCGATCTTCAATATCGACATCGCCGATATGATCGCTAAGCACAAGGAGAGCGGCGCCGACCTGACCTTCGCCGTCAAGCGGATGACGCTGTGCGGCAACCAGTCCGAGCAGTATAACCTATACGACTCCGACGCCGACGGCAATCTGACCGAGGTAGCCGCCCATCCCCGCTTCGTGGAAGGCGAGCGGGATGTGAGCATGAACCTGTGGATCGCCAACCGCACCTTCCTGCTCTCCGCCATCCAGGACGCCGCCGCCCACGGTCACGACAGCCTCACCAAGGGCATCGTCGCCCGTTATATGGGCAGAGCGGATATGAAGGTCTACCGTTACGACGGCTTCTTCGCCTGCACCGGTTCTCTGGAGGACTATTTCGCCTGCTCTATGCAGCTGACCACCGACAAAGCGATGCGGGACGGACTCTTTAGTGAGAAGAACCAGCCTATCATCACCAAGGTCCGCAACTCTCCCTCCACCCAGTATGTGGAAGGCAGCAGCGTGAAGAACTCCATGATCGCTGACGGTTGCGTGATCGAAGGTACGGTGGAAAACTGCATCCTCTTCCGCGGCGTGCGGGTAGAAAAGGGAAGTGTAGTCAAAAACTGCATCCTCTTCCAGGATACGATGGTAGGCGAGGGAAGCCGCCTCAACTGCGTGATCACCGACAAGAACGTAGTTATCCGAAATGGCGTGACCCTCAGCGGCCACCCGAACAAACCCTTCTACATCGACAAGAACAAGATGATTTAAACCACAAAAGAACCCCGTACAGGGGTTCTTTTGCTGTCGTAACAGTAATATTTTGAAAGATATAGAAGCGATTTGCACCAATCCAAGCCTTCCCCGGCGGGGAAGGTGGATTGCTGCCGCCTTGGGCGACTGCAAGACGGATGAGGAGAGCACCGTTTCCACAAATCAACGACTGCAACTTCATCCACCGTCACAACTTCTCCAAAGCAAGCTCACATCTTCACCACTACCGCAGTATCGGGCGGCAGCGTTCCTGCGATGGGAGCGGTGGCAAACAGCAAATTTCCGCTCAGCGCGCTATCGTTCCAGCACTCGTGGGAGCGGTTGACGGCAACCAGGATGCGCTCGCCGTCCCACCAACGTTCGAAGGCGAATACGCCCTCGGGCGTGTCCTCTCTTACACGGAGGTAGCCTTTTCCGAACAGCTCTCGATGCTCCGCTCGGAGTCTGCCGATAGCGGCGTAGTGGGCAACCAGCCGCTGATCTTCCTTCCCCCAAGGATAGGGCATCCGATTGAAGGGATCGTGATAGCCCTCCATCCCTGCCTCGTCGCCGTAGTAGACGCAGGGGACGCCGGGCAGGGTAGCCACCAGCGTGAACGCCAGCTTCAGTAGTTCAACGGCGCGCTGGCGCACGTCGTCGGGCATTTTGTAGGTGGCGAGGACGTGGTTGGACCTGCCCTCCTCGCCGATACCGCCCAGAACGGTCAGCACCCGCTCGGTATCGTGAGTGCCGAGGAAGTTCATGAGTAGGTCGCTGGTGGCCTTGGGGTAGTGGGCGTAGAGCCCTGCGGTGGCTTCGAAGAGCTTATCCTTGCAGCCGGTGCGGATGAAGTCGATGACGCCCTCTTTCAAGGGGTAGTTCATCACCGCATCCAGCCCGTGACCGCGGAAATAGCGGCGGCGGGTAGAATAGGCGATCTTGTTGGAGGCATCCTCCCAGACCTCGCCGTAGATAGGTGCCTCAGGCTTTTCAGTGTGGGCGGCGTGGTAAATGTCCTCCAACAGCGTGCGGTCCAGCTCGTCGGCCACGTCCAGCCGCCAGCCGTCGGCGCCACGGCGGAGGTAGTGACGGATTACGCCGTCCTCGCCACAGATAAACTTACGGTAGGCGGGATGCTTGGTGGTCACGGCAGGCAGGATCTCGATCCCCCACCAGCAACGGTAGCGGTCGGGGTAATCCTCGAAATCAAACCAATCGTAGTAGGGCGACTCCTTGGACTGGTACGCGCCAAGCGTCTCGTAGCGCCCCTGACGGTTGAAGTAGCGGCTGTCCGAGCCGGTGTGGTTGAACACACCGTCCAGAATCACCTTGATCCCCCGCTTGTGCGCTTCGGCAATCAGGTGGTCGAAGGCCTCGTCGCCGCCGAACATCGCGTCTACCTTTCGGTAGTCGCCGGTGTCGTATTTGTGATTGGAGTATGCCTCGAAGATGGGGGAGAGGTAGAGCACCGTCACGCCCAGCGAGGCGAGATAGTCCAGCTTGTCGGCAACGCCCCAGAGGGTGCCGCCGAAGAAGAGGTTGTTTGCCACGAATCCGCCCGGGCGGTCGGCAAACTGGGGGATGCCATTATACCAATCGGGTTCGAGGATCGCGTCCTCCCGCACCGGCACGTTGCCGCCTTTCGCAAAGCGATCCACGAAAATGTGGTACATCATGCCGCCTGCGAAGGTATTGGGAGCATCCTTGCCGTACTCATACACGGTCAGCTGGAACGCAGAATAGCCCCAGTCCGCAGGCGCAACAACAGGCGCGTAGGAGTGGGGATTTTTCGATAAACGGCGGTTGCCTTTCGGCGAGGTGAAGCGGACGGTGTACCAGAAGAGTCCGCTCTCCTCACCGTCTGCGCAGAGACCGATGGCAGGCAGAGTGAGGGTGTAGCGGTCGCTGATATAATCGCTCCCCGCCCACGCAAAGGGATAGCGGAGGGTTATGCCGTCGTCGTCGCGGTAGACCTCCATCACGGGATCGGAGATCCCCTCCTCTCGGAGCGCAGTGAGCGTGAAGGTCAGCACCTCGCGGTTGTCAAATGCCCCGAACAGGTCGGCTTCGGGGGTGTGGGTGGCGGTTTTGGTCAGTGTGATCATGGGGAACGGGACTTGGAAAACTTTTTGTAAAAATTTTTCCAAACCTTTCAAAAACTTTCTTAAAGAAAAATGACTACGTCATTTTGCAGGGATTTGCTTCAAAACCCCATTAGCCCGCAAGAATTTGCGGGCTTTTCAGAAGTTTTGGAGTTTCCAAAGAACCTTTTTCAAAAGGTTCTTTGGCGGGTTCCAAGGGCAGAGCCCTTGGTCAATTATTCTTCTCCAGAATGGGCTTAATGTGCCAGATGTTCTCGGCATAGTCGCGGATGGAGCGGTCGGCGGCGAAGACTCCGGCGGAGGCCACGTTCATCAGCGACTTCTTCGCCCATGCGTCACGGTTGGCGTAGTCGGAAAGGAGTCGGTCGTGGGCCTTGCAGTAGGAGTCGAAGTCAGCCAGACACATATAGGGGTCGGCAACGCCGGGTCCCATCAGCAGATAGTTGTAGAACTCGGTGAAGTTCACGCCGTTGAAACCGACCTTGAGGTAGTCCACAGCCTTGCGGAGCAGCTCGTTAGTGTTGTAATACTCGGAGGAGCGGTAGCCGCGACGCCACAGATCGTCTACCTCGGGGGTAGTCAGACCGAAGATATAGACATTGTCGGGACCCACAGCCTCGGCGATCTCCACGTTCGCGCCGTCTAGGGTACCGATGGTGACCGCACCGTTGATCATCAGCTTCATATTACCGGTACCCGAGGCCTCCTTGCCTGCCAGAGAGATCTGTTCGGACACGTCGGCGGCAGGGATCAGCACCTCTGCCATGGACACACGGTAGTCCTCGGCAAATACCACCCGCATCTTCTCGCGGAGCTTGGGATCCTTCTCAATATCAGCGGAGATGCAGTAGATCAGCTTGATGATCTGCTTTGCCATATAGTAGCCGGGAGCGGCCTTGGCGCCGAAGATGAAGGTCTGAGGCATCATCTCCATGTCGGGATTTTCCTTCAGCTGAACGTAGAGTGAGATGATCCGCAGGGTGTTCAGCAGCTGACGCTTATACTCGTGCATTCTCTTGATCTGCACGTCGAAGAGGGAGGCGGGATCGATGCCCACGCCGGTACGGGACTTGAGCCAGTTGGAGAAGCGCACCTTGTTGTCCATCTTGATCTGGGACAGACGCTCCAGCACCGCCTTGTCGTCGGCGTACTTCTTCAGATCGGTCAGCTTGTCGGGATTCTTGCGGTAGGTGGTGCCGATGGTCTCGTCCAGCAGGTCGCAAAGTCCCGGGTTGGAGTAGCACAGCCAGCGGCGGTGTGCGATACCATTGGTGACGTTGGTAAACTTCTCGGGGGTGTAATTGTAGAAGTCGGAGAAAATGGTTTTGGTCAGGATGTCGGAGTGGAGCTTCGACACTCCGTTGACGGTGTGGGAGCCCACTACCGACAGATTCGCCATCTTGACTCTGCCGTGAGAGAGGATGGACATATGGGTGATGCGGTCCCAGTCGCCGGGATAGCGGTTCCACAGGTCTGCGCAGAAGCGGCGGTTGATTTCGCAAACGATCTGGTGTAGACGGGGGAGCTTATAGCGGAAAAGATCCTCGTTCCAGGTCTCCAGCGCCTCGGGCAGGACGGTGTGGTTGGTGTAGGAGACAGTCTTGGTTACGATGCTCCAAGCATCCTCCCAGGTGTAGGAGTAGGTGTCGATAAGAATGCGCATCAGCTCGGGCACTACCAGCGCAGGGTGAGTGTCGTTGATGTGAATAGACACCTTGTCAGCGAAGTTGTTCAGATTGCCGTAGGAGCGCAGGTGATCGGCGATGATGGACTGGAGGGATGCGCAGACCAGGAAGTACTGCTGAGACAGGCGGAGCAGCTTGCCTTCCTCGTGGTTATCGGAGGGGTAGAGCACCTTGGAGATGATAGCCGCCTGGTTCTGCTCCTCCATAGCGCGAAAATACTCGCCCTGAGAGAAGAGGTTCATGGAGAAATTGTTGACGGCGGACGCCTTCCACAGGCGCAGGGAGTTGACCGCCTCGCAGTCGGCGCCCGAGATGAGGATGTCGTAGGGGACGGCCTGGATCTCGGTGTAGTTGGTGTGGACGATGTCGCACTTGCCGTCCACCCAGTTTTCGGAGATGTGACCGCCGAAGCGGACGGTGCAGGTCTTGTCGGTACGGGGAACCAGCCAGCTCTCGCCGGAGGGCATCCATACGTCGGGAAGCTCCATCTGGTCGCCGTCTACGATCTTCTGCTTGAACAGACCGTACTCGTAAAGGATGGAGAAGCCGGTAGCGGAGTAGTTCTGGGAAGTCAGACCGTCCATAAAGCAGGCGGCAAGTCGACCGAGACCGCCGTTGCCAAGGCCGGGATCGGCTTCCAGCTCGTAGAGCTCGTCAAGGTCGTAGCCCCATTCCTTCAGGATGGCAGCGTACTCCTTCTCAATGCCCAGATTGCCGAGATTGTTCCGCAGCTGTCTGCCAATCAGGAATTCCATGCAGAGGTAGTAGATCTTCTTGCCTTCCTGGCGGGTTACGTTTTTCTTGAAATTGGTACGCTTGGCGGCGAGAATGTCCTTCACGGCCAAAAGGACAGCTTTATAAACCTGATCCTTGTTTGCCTCGGCGGGAGTGGTGCCGAAATAACGGGAGAGCTTCTGCTCGATGCCCGCGCGCAGCTCCTGCTCGCGGCTGGGCTTTGCTGCCTTCACGGCAGTCTTTTTGGTGGTTGTTTTCATGGGATCCTTTCTTTGGGGAAACTTCTTGAAAGAAGCTTCCCCAAACCCCTTCAAGAACTTCATGGAAAAAGAATCTCAGGGGTTGGTGGTAATATGATATATAAATTTTAGAATTGACAAAAAAAGAATTACCCCAAGACCCTCCCGCAAAATTGCATCGCAATTCACAAAAACAGTGAAATATGCTTTCGTTCTCTCAAGGGGCGGGAAAAACCATGTCAACCGCCGAAGTTTTTTCCCGCCCCTTCGCAGTTGCGCATAGCGCAACTGC
>JAFTPF010000084.1 GCA_017463445.1 Clostridia bacterium | reverse complement strand
TAATTGAGGTGGTCCATAGTGACATTCCTTTCGAATTGTTGTCTCGCAACTCCAATTCTACCATGGAATTGTTACTATGGATTTTCTTTTTTGAAAATTTCTACCCCATCGGGTAGTGCAACTTCATTTTACAATCTGCGAAAAAGAAAGGATAAACAAAAATGCAGTTTTCAGATAAACTTCTCACGCTTGCCGCTGAAGCAGAGCGTGCGCTCGCGCCCATGTACGCTGAGGTGGACCGCATTGCTTTTGCAAATACCGCCCGCGTCATGGACGCCTTCGCCGAGTTTCGCGTGTCCGAGGCCTGCTTTGCTGCCACTACCGGCTACGGCTACGACGATCTGGGTCGGGAGACGCTGGACAAGATCTACGCCCGTGTCTTTGGTGCGGAGGCGGCGTTTGTCCGCCACAACATTGTCAACGGTACTCAAGCCTTGACCATCGGTCTGTTCGGACTCCTGCGTCCCGGCGACGTCCTCCTGTCGGTTACCGGCAAGCCCTACGATACCCTTGAAGAGGTCATCGGCATCGTAGGCGAGCCCGGCAACGGCTCCCTCCGCGATTTCGGTGTAGAATATCAGCAGATCGATCTTCTTCCCGATGGAACCGTCAACTTTGATGCCATCGGCGACGCGCTGAATCCCAAAGTGAAAGTCGCCTTTATCCAGCGTTCCAAAGGCTATATGAACCGCCGTACGCTCTCGGTAGATGAGATCGGCGAGATCGTTGCCTATGTGAAAACACGCTCTCCCGAGACCTATGTGGTAGTGGACAACTGCTCCGGCGAGTTCGTGGAGGACAAGGAGCCCGCCGCAGTAGGTGCCGACCTGATCATCGGTTCGCTGATCAAAAATCCCGGCGGCGGCATGGCGGAGAGCGGCGGTTACATTGCTGGCACCGCCCGCGCCGTGGAGCTAGCCTCCTACCGTCTCACCTCCGTAGGATGCGGTACCGAAGTCGGCGCGACTCTTAATCAGAACCGTAACCTCTACAAAGGCTTCTTCTACGCGCCCCACACCACCGCTCAGGCGGTCAAGACCGCACTGTTTGCGGCGTATATCTTTGAAAAACTGGGCTTTAACGTAGAGCCTTCCTACAAAGATTACCGCCACGACATCATTCAGGCAGTCCGCCTTGGCAGCGAAGCACGGATGTGCGCCTTCTGTCTGGGCATTCAGCAGGGAAGCCCCGTGGATTCCTACGTTACTCCCCTGCCTTGGGCGATGCCCGGCTATACCGATCAGGTCATCATGGCGGCGGGCACCTTCGTCTCGGGGGCATCTATCGAGCTATCCGCCGACGGTCCCATCCGTCCTCCCTACACCGTTTATTTCCAAGGCGGTCTTACCTATGAGAGCGGCAAGATCGGTATCCTCTCTGCCGCCAGAGCCCTTCTGGAAGCCGAAGAAAAGGCGAACGAAATCGCTTAAAGTCCGAAGAACCGACGGATCCCCTGATAGATCCCCTGTGCAAATAATTGCGGCGAATACGCCATCAGTTCCGCTTCCGACTGGGTGGTGATGAATCCCATCTCGATCAGCGTTGCGGGCATCGCCGTCCGACGGAGTACATACAGGCTCGGTCTGGCGAACACGCCCCGGTCGGGGATACCCGTAGTCTCGCTGATGCCCTGTACGATGGACTCTGCCAGGGGAACAGCCGGACTGCCGAGGCTGTACACATACCCTTCGGTCCCCGTGGCGGTGGGAATGGTGGACGCGTTGGCGTGGAGGCTGATGAAGTAATTTGCTCCCCAGGTGTTGGCATCCCGTACGCGCGCGGCAAGACTTTCCGCATTGGTGGTGCCCAGAACCGTTTCGGGAGTGGGACGGGAGAGCCGTACCTCGAAATTCGGATCTGCTTCCAGGAGAGCGGCGGTCTGCTGACCGATTTCGTAGGTCAGATCCTGCTCCCGAAAGCCGCTCCCCTCGGCACCTGCGTTGGGATTTTGGGGGTTGTGTCCCTGATCAATGTAAATTTTGATAGCCATAATACCTCTTTCCGCCGAACGCATGGGAACGGCAGTTTTTCTATCATCCTATGCGGGAGCCCGAAAGAAGTGAAAGGAATTCTATGGAATTTGGAAATATCCGACGTCTGCTCTCCCATGCACGGCGTGCAGTGGACGATTATCATATGATCGAAGAAGGTGACCGCATCGCTGTTGGCGTGTCGGGAGGGAAGGACTCCCTCGCTTTGCTTGCCGTGATGCGTAACCTGCAGCTTTTCTATCCCAAACGCTTTGAACTGGTGGCGCTTACCGTCGATATGGGCTTTGCGGGTGGAGATTTTACTCCCATTGCGGATTATTGCGACAAACTGGGTGTGGAATTTCATCTGATCCGCACTACGCTGGCAGAGATCATCTTCGAGCAGCGGAAGGAATCCAATCCCTGCGCTCTCTGCGCTAAGATGCGCCGCGGCATCCTCCACGACAACGCCAAACTGTACGGATGCAATAAGATCGCTCTCGGTCACCACTTCGACGACGTCGTGGACACCTTTATGATGAATCTCTTCAACGAAGGCAGGCTGGGGACCTTCGCTCCCGTCACCTACCTCTCCCGCAAGGATCTCACTATGATCCGCCCCCTCGTCCTCACGCCGGAGAAGGATGTAATCTACTATGCCAGACACGCCGCGCTTCCCGTACAGACCAGCCTATGTCCTGAGGATAAGCACACCGACAGAGAGAAGTATAAGCAGCTGCTTGCGACACTGGAGCGGGAGAATAAAGGGCTTCGCCACCGTATCTTCGTCGCCATCAAGAAAGCGGATCTGGACGGCTACGGTACCGGTGAAGTGCTTTTGAAAGATGAGGAAGAGCAAATTGCTCCGTGATAAGTGATAAAATGACGATATTTTTGTAGATCACTATTGACATTTCTCAGGTATTTTGGTAAACTATCGATAGAGGTCCCCAATACATTTTCAAATGCCGCGTTTCATATGATGCGGAGATCGGAGTCGATATGAAAATCAGGTATATAATCGCATTACTTCTTGCGCTCCTGTTATTGGCAGGCTGCAGTGAAGGGGCGGCGCAAACCGAGCAGAATGCGCAGTCCACACCTTCTGCGTCAACGTCTGTCTCCGTGACGTCTACCACCGTCCCTGTGACAACTACTTCGACGACGACTTCGGACGGTAACGGTTCACCTGTGATCACTCCGGTAGTGACCACCGAGCAGACGCCGGTCACTACCGTTCCTTCTCCTTCCACCGGTGATCTCCCCACCACAACCACCACCGCAGGCGGAACCCAGACACCTGAAGTTCCCGTTACGGGCAAAGTGGAGATTCCCGCAGCGCTTGCCGGTCTGGCAGGTCGCTATCCGTTGGATAGTGTGCCCACGGGTGAATATGCAGATCAAACGGTTGCAGAGCTGATCGACGGTGCGACTGAGCATTTTGAAACTGCCAAGCGACGCTCGGTAACTGCCAAAGGTCATATGACGCTGGACAGCGGCATCGTAACGCTACTGTTGAACGCTTCTCGGTTGGATCTGGAGCTTTCCTACCTGAGCGGTGAAAATGCTACCGCACTTTCCAGCAAGGTCAGTACCGATAAGGGTAGGGTGACAGAGGATCAACAGATCTATATCGGCGGCTGGCTCTATAATACCAGCGTGTATAAGCAAAACAACAAGCAGACCGGTACCGACGATTATAAAGTGCAGATGACTCCCGAGCAGTTTTCCGATTACGCTCTTTCGGGCGCCGATACTGCCATGAATGACCTGAGCAAATTGTCCGAGCTTATCGGCACCGCCGATAGCACGGCTGTCGGTATAGACGCGGACGGTAACTGCGTGATCCTTGCTAAAGGGATCGATGCCGATCTGATGATGACCCTCATCGACCCTGACGGAGCCATTGCCGACGCTGTCAGCCCGGAAAGCTTTGACGGGATGGAAGTCGCCATGGTGATCGGAGCCGACGGAGACGTGGAAGAGCTATATTTCAGCCTCCCATTGCGGCTGATCACTGAGCAAAGCGGCATCCAATTCTCCGTGGACGGTCGTTTGGAGTTGACGCTGACGGTGGCTGTCCCTGCATCCGTAACCATCAGTGCGCCCGCCAAAGGAGCATCTTATCCCAAGATCTCCATCGAAGAAGCCTACGCCAAAGACGACTCCTGGCTGAATTGGTGATCGATTGTAAAATGAATATAGCAGCCAAGAGCGCCCGAAGGCGCTCTTGGTTAAATTTACGAAATTTCTTCTGGTTTTTAGCAGATATTCACGACAAGTTCACAATTGGATTGTACAATGTAAAAAGAATGTTAATCGGAACAGAGGTGGTAGCGGTTGCCGATCTCGGTATTCAAACGCTATGAGAAAAAGTTCCTTCTGGATCGACAGCAGTATCGCGAGATCATGGATTTTCTGCAGGACTATATGACCTTTGACAAGTACTGTGTCAACGAACAGGTCTACAGTCTGCTGAACATCTACTTTGATACCCCCGACAACGTGCTGATCGGCAGATCCACAGACAAGCCGCTCTATAAAGAGAAGCTGCGTCTGCGTTCGTATTTTCCGCCGAAAGATGAAAATGCGAAGGTCTTTTTCGAGATCAAACAAAAATTTGACGGTTGCGTGACCAAGCGTCGTGTGGTCATGCGTTACGGTGAAGCACTTTATCTGATGCAAACGCACAAGCCGCCGGAGCAGCTCAAGGATCCGTCCTATATCAACGTACAGGTTGCTAAGGAGATCGCCAAAATGTTCGAGCGCTATCCCGGGCTGGCACCTGCGACCTTTATTGCATACGACCGAATCGCTATGTTCGGTAAAGAGGATCCCGAGCTTAGGATCACCTTTGACCGCAACATCCGTACCAGACGGGAAAATCCCACCTTTGAGTACGGAACCGACGGTGAGCAGTTGCTGCCGGAGGACAAGTATCTGATGGAGATCAAGATCCCCATGGCAATGCCCATGTGGCTTGCCCGATATCTGTCTTCCCATCGCATCTTCAATTCCAGCTTCTCGAAATACGGTAAGGAATACGAATACCGTGTTACGGATAATAAAAATCAAATTACGACCCTATCAACGGAGGAATAAAAAATGATCATTACCAGTATTCTCGGCACCGAATTTAGGCTCACGACCTTTCTGCAGGTCATCGGCGTTGCTATCGCTTGCGGTCTTGTCTTGAGTTTGGTCTACCTCTTTACTTATCGCAAAGAGAACTATTCCAAAGGTCTTTCTATCACGATGATTCTGCTTCCTGCCATCGTTGCTACCATTATTATGATGGTCGCTTCCAGTTGGGGTGCAGCTCTTGGTGTTGCAGGCGCGTTCTCTATCATTCGTTTCCGTAGTACACAGGGCAACCCCAAGGATCTGGCGTACATCTTCTCAACGCTGGCGATCGGTCTGTCCTGCGGTCAGGGCTACATTCAGCTGGCAATGATCTTTACCGGAATCCTTGCCGTTGTTCTTCTGGCGCTCTACTTTATCGGCTACGCTACTCCCCGCACCCCCAAGATGCAGCTGAAGGTCACCATCCCCGAAAGCCTGAACTACAAGGGCGTGTTCGACGAAGTGATGGCAAAGTACACCAGAAACTACAAGCTTGTAAAAGTTAAATCCACCAACTTCGGCACTATGTTCGATCTGACCTTCGTGGTTGAATTCGTGAAGGACGTTGACGAAAAGGCATTCCTGGACGATCTGAGAATGCTCAACGGCAATCTGAACATTATGCTGCAGGACTTCATTTACGATCCCGATATTCTCCAGTAATGAAAAAAATAATCAGCATCTTGATCCTTACAGTCTTCTGTTTTACTCTTCTGGCAGGTTGTTCGGAAGAAACAGAGATTGATCCCGCAACCCTCGGCGATCGCGTTTATATTGCCATCGAAGTAGAAAACTTCGGCACCATCAAAGCGGAGCTTTACCCGAAAATCGCTCCTATCACCGTCGCGCATTTCGTTACCCTTGTGAATGAAAAGTTTTACGATGGGCTCATCTTCCATCGTGTGATTGATAACTTTATGATCCAGGGCGGCGATCCCACCGGTACCGGTATGGGTGCCGACGGGCAAGAGACGATCAAAGGCGAATTTGCCGATAACGGAGTGCAAAACGAGCTCAAGAACACCCGCGGCGTGCTGGCAATGGCACGCAGAGGCAACGATTATAACAGCGCGACCTCTCAGTTTTTCATCAATACCGTAGACAATGCCGGTCTGGACGGACAGTATGCAACCTTCGGTATGGTCACTGAGGGAATGGACGTCGTGGATGCTATCTCTGACGTTTCCACCGATAGCAATGACAGACCGCTGACCGATGTAGTTATCAAATCTATCCGTGTGATCGAAGGGGCGGAGAATGTGACTACCTCTGCTACCACTACCGTGGCGATCACCGACCCTGCCGGAACTCCCGATGGCGGGGATCCTTTGGCAAATCCCGTGCATATCGTGCTCGAAGTCGCAGACTTCGGCACTGTTAAAGCCGATCTTTATCCCGGCGTTGCGCCTCTTACTGTTGCGCATATCGTGTCGCTGATCGAAGACGGCTTCTATGACGGACTGACGATCCATCGCGTTGATCCCGGCTTCGTGATCCAGGGCGGCGACCCTGCCGGAAACGGGTTTGGTGTTGACGGACAGGAGACCATTAAGGGTGAATTTGCCGCTAACGGCGTCGATAATCCTTTGAAGAACGATCGCGGTGTGCTGGCAATGGCACGGCTGGCAGACGATTATGACAGTGCTACCTCCCAGTTTTACATCAATCTTGCGGATAATGACTTTTTAAACGGGGCATATGCAACCTTCGGGAAGGTTACCGAGGGAATGGATGTAGTGGACGCTATTGCCGCCGTGGAAACCGATGCTAACGAGCGTCCTCTCACCACCGTGGTGATCACCTCCATTCGCATTGCGGAATAATCGAAAGGAACAAACGAATATGGTCATTTTGGAAATCAAGGATTTCGGCACGGTGAAGATCGAGCTTGATCCCACTCAGGCACCGATCACCGTTGCACATTTTGAAAAGCTGGTGAAGGAAGGCTTCTACGACGGACTCACCTTCCATCGCATCATTCAGGGCTTTATGATCCAGGGCGGTGACCCCACCGGCACCGGCTACGGAGATCCGAGTCAGGAGCGCATCAAGGGCGAGTTCCAGCTCAACGGCGTGAACAACACCCTCCATCACGGCCCCGGCGTTATCTCCATGGCTCGCTCGCAGAATCCCAACAGCGCGTCTTCGCAGTTCTTCATCTGCCACGTGGACTGTGCTTATCTGGACGGTCAGTACGCCGCGTTCGGTAAGGTAGTCGAGGGCATGGACGTTGTGGACAGAGTCGCCCGCGTCCGCACCAACTTTTCTGACAAGCCGCTGGAGCCTGTCGTGATCGAGAAGATGTATCTTGCTTGACCGCATAAACAAAAGAACCCCTCAGGGGTTCTTTTGTTTATGCCATCTGCTCGGTGAGTGCGCGTCCGCCGAGGATGTGGAAGTGCAGATGGGGAACGGTCTGACAAGCGTCGGGACCGCAGTTGGAGATGACGCGATAGCCGTTTGCGAGTCCTGCCGCAGCGGCGATCTGGGGGATCTTTTCGAAGATACGGGCAACCACCGCGCTGTTTTCGGCAGTCACGCCGTCTACAGAAGGAATGTGGACCTTCGGGATCACTAGGATGTGAACGGGTGCCTGGGGATTGATGTCATGGAACGCAAGGATTTCATCGTCCTCGTATGCTTTTTTAGACGGAATCGCGCCGTCAACGATCATGCAAAAAATACAACTCATAGATATAGCCTCCAAATATTGTTACTGATAGTTTAGCACAAAAACGCGCAAATTGCAAGTAGGGAAGTGCAAAACAAGCGTAATTGAGCAAAAATCTGTGAATATTTAAAAAATATTTTCTCACGCGGATTGACAGAACCACCGAAATATGCTACAATATCGGTGTTACCAAAGTGAAAGGAAAGAGATCACTATGAAAATTACCAAAGAATCCATTATCGGCGATGTTCTCGATTACGATATCGAGACTGCCGTATTTTTCTTCGAGATCGGTATGCACTGCCTTGGCTGCCCCGCCTCCCGCGGCGAGAGCATTGAGGATGCCTGCATGGTACACGGCACCGATGCCGACGAACTGGTTGAAAAGCTGAACAAGTACCTTGAATCCAAAGAAACCAATGCTTAACAAACAGGCGGACCGTTCGGTTCGCCTGCCTTTGCGCTCCGAGATGACGCCGCGGCTTCTGACCGCCGCTTCCTTCGTTCGCGAGGGGGCAGTCGTTGCCGATGTGGGTACCGATCACGCCTATCTGCCGATCTACCTGCTGTCCGCGGGGATCGCAAGGAGCGCCATCGCTTCGGATATCAACCAAGGTCCGCTCTCTCGTGCTGAGGCCAACATCCGCCGTTTTGGGCTGGCCGATCATATCGCGCTCCGCTTGACCCCCGGACTTGAGGGGATCGAAACCTTCGCGCCTACCGACATCCTCATCTGCGGTATGGGCGGCGAGCTGATCGCTTCGATTCTGGAGGCGGCTGAGTTTGTTCGTGATCCGCAAACACGCCTGATCCTGCAGCCCATGACTTCCACAAGAGAACTGCGCCTCTGGCTTGCCGAAAACGGCTTTGTCGTTACCGAGGAGCGGTTTGCCGCTGAAAAAGAGAAACTGTACGTGGTTATGTGCGCTTCCTACTGCGGTGTGCCCTACGCGCTCACGGATGCAGACAGCTATGCAGGCTGTGGGAGCGATCAACCCCTCTTCGGCGAATGGCTGAGACGGCAGATCGTCTCTCTGCAAAAGCAGGTGAACGGACTTGCGAAGGCAGGAAGGGAAGATCCCCGGTTGAACGCGCTGGTCGCATCGCTGCAGGAGCGATTGGATGCTTATGAAAGGAGCCTGTCATGACGGTTAAAGACCTCTATCAAGTACTGGATAATAGAATCCCCGCCTCGCTTTCCTGCGCTTGGGACAATGACGGGCTGATGTGCTCTCCCAATCTGTCCGCACCCATAAATCGTATCCTGCTGACGCTGGACGTCAGCGAGGCGGCGGTAGACTATGCCGTTGCGAATGGGTGCGATCTGATCATCTCCCATCATCCGATGATCTTCCGTCCGCTCTCTGCTGTCACCGAGGACAACTTCACCGCCCGTAAGGTGCTGAAGTGCGTGCAAAACGGCATTTCGGTCTTCTCCTTTCATACCCGTCTGGACATCGTGGAGGGGGGCGTCAACGATCGTCTGGCAGAGCTGCTGGGGCTTGCCGATACCGAACCCTTTGGCGATGAAGAAACGCCTACCATCGGACGGATCGGATATGTGGATGCAACCACGATGGAAGCATTTGCTGAACTGGTCAAAGCACGTATCGGCGTTCCCGCTCTGCAGACCGTGGAGCTGGGCAGAGAAGTGCGCCGCGTCGCGCTGGTAGGCGGAGACGGAAAAGACTTTATCAAGCCTGCGATGCGAGCAGGTGCCGATGTCTATCTGACCGGCACGCTTTCCTACAACAGTATGGTAGACGCCGCCGATTTGGGGCTTCAGGTCATCGAGGCAGGACACTTTTTCACCGAAGATCCCGTGCTGGAAGCGCTTGCCCAAATGGTCAAAGTAGACTGCCCCGAAGCAGAGATCCTCACCTATCACAGCGATCCTGTGACGTACCGATAAATCAGACTATACATATCCTACGAAACGGAGAATATCCCATGATCATACAGTTAGAAGAAGCAAAAATCAAACTGCGCGGTATGCGCAAAGACCTTGCCGAGCTGGCGCAGGCTCTGCGGATCGAAGAAGCCACCACCAAGATCGACGAGCTGGAGCAGCTGACTTACGATCCCAATTTCTGGGGCGATCAGCAGAGATCCAGTAAGATCCTGCAGGAGCTTAAGCAGCTCAAGGACAAGGTAGAGCGTTACAATAAACTGAACAATCTGCTGGAGGACACTCTGTCCCTTGCGGAGCTTGCCATCGAAGAGAACGACGAGTCCTTTACCGAGGAAGTGGTCGCAGGCGTGAACGAGGTAGAGAAGACCGCTGAAGAGGAGCGTCTTGCCGCTCTGCTCACCGGTGAATACGATTCGCTGAACGCCATTGTTTCCTTCCATCCCGGCGCAGGCGGTACTGAGGCGCAGGACTGGGCACAGATGCTATACCGTATGTATACCCGCTGGGGCGAGCGCCACGGCTTTAATGTTAAGCTGCTGGACTGGCTGGACGGCGAAGAAGCGGGCATCAAAAGTGCTACTATTATGATCGAGGGTATCAACGCCTACGGTTATCTCAAGAGCGAAAACGGCGTTCACCGTCTGGTACGCGTCTCTCCCTTTGACGCATCGGGCAGACGCCAGACTTCCTTTGCATCGGTAGAGGTTATGCCCGAGTTTCAGGATGACGGCACCATCGAGATCCGAGACGACGAGGTGGAGATCACCGCCCACCGTTCCAGCGGCGCAGGCGGTCAGCACATCAACAAGACCGACTCAGCGATCCGCATCGTTCATATCCCCACCGGCATCGTAGTGGGCTGTCAGACCGAGCGTTCTCAGCTGCAGAACAAGGAGACCGCGCTGAAGATGCTGAAGTCCAAGCTGATGGAGATCAAGATGCGTGAAAAGCTGGAGAAGATCGAGGACATCAAGGGCGTCAAGACTAACATCGAGTGGGGCGCACAGATCCGTTCCTACGTGTTCATGCCTTATACGTTGGCAAAGGATACTCGCACCGGCTACGAGGACGGCAACATCCAGGCGGTCATGGACGGCGATCTGGACGGTTTCATCAACGCATATCTGAAGATGAACAACGCAAAATAACAGATATCCGAATTCTTCCCCTTATGGGGAGGAATTCGTCGAAATCTTTTCAAAAAGTTCACAACGATCTTTGGAAAAGCCCTTGCATATTGGGAGAAAGTATGCTATAATAATAAAGTCGTAATAAACGGCTCAATTTATCAAAACATCAGCAGGATGTGAAATAAGACCATACCGGCCGGGGAAGTAGCGGCGCCCTGTACCTGCAATCCGCTACAGCAGGGGTGGTTTCCGCGTTTGAGGGCTGATCATGTATGGTCTGCACCGCAGTCTACGTGTTGAGAAATGGGTCCTGTGCAATTGATGACTTCGAACCATGTCAGGTGGGAGACCAAGCAGCATTAAGGAGTATGTTCAATGTGCCACAGGTTCGCCTGTTTTGAGCGCAGATTGCCTTTCACGCATAGGTGATTCAGTTCGATTACGAGGTGTATGGTCTTATTTTGCACCCTGCTTTTGTATGTTTTGGGGGATGGAGGGATATTCGTGCATCAGGCATTATACCGCAAATGGCGGCCGAAGGCGTTTTCGGATGTCAGCGGGCAGGAGCATATTACCTCTGTGCTTACTTGGCAGGTTGCCAATCACAAGCTCAGCCACGCATACCTCTTCTGCGGCTCCCGCGGAACCGGTAAGACTACCTGTGCCAAGATTTTGGCAAAAGCGGCCAACTGTCCGAATACGGTAAACGGTAATCCCTGCAACGCCTGTGCAGTCTGTGAGGAGATCGACAGCGGACGCTCTGTGGAGGTTCTGGAAATGGACGCCGCCAGCAATACCGGCGTTGATTACATCCGTGACATCCGGGAAGAGGTCATCTTCACGCCTTCCCAGAACGGCACCCGCGTTTACATCATCGACGAGGTGCATATGCTCTCTGAAGGAGCCTTCAACGCATTGCTGAAAACGCTGGAGGAGCCTCCTGCGGGCGTTATCTTTATCTTAGCGACCACCGAGATGCAGGAAATCCCCGCCACGATTCTGTCCCGTTGTCAGCGATTTGATTTTCGTCGGATCTCCCTGCAAAACATCATGGATCGCCTCACCGCCATTGCCGATGCGGAGGGGATCAATCTCACTCCCGACGGCGCTCGACTGATCGCACGACTTGCCCAAGGTGGTATGCGTGATGCCATCAGCCTGCTGGAGCTTTGTGCCGGTGAAGGGAAGACGGTAAGTGCCGAAAGCGTATCTGCCGCCGCAGGCGTATGCGGAAGAACGCAGGTCTCCGAAGCTGTCTCCGCCATCGCGGCAAAGAATTTCGCAAAACTGCTGACGCAGGTGGCCGCAATGTATCGTTCCTCCATCGATCTGTCGGTCTTTTTCTCGGATCTGATCTCATACTACCGCGATATGATGGTGCAAAAGGCGCTGAAGATCACCGTCGCATCGGGACAAGTCCCCGGTGAGGTGCTGGATTACAGCGACACCGAGCTGCAGGAACTGATCGAAAACGCAAAAGCGTTCCAATATCAGACGCTTCTGTATCACGTCAAATTGCTGGAGGAAGCCTTCCTGTCCATGCACCGCGGCGAGGACAAGCGTGTGGTGGCTGAAATGACTCTCTTGCGTCTTTGCTCCGATGTGTTCGGCGACTCTCCCGAAGCCATCTCTGCGCGGATCGCCGCATTGGAGGAAAAGCTGACTCTGCTCATTGCAGGCGGCGCAATCCCCAAAGCATCGGCTCCTGTTGAGGTACAGCCTGCGGCGCCCGCTCCCGTGACGACCGCCTCCAAACCCGTACAGCAGTCGGCTCCCGTGGAAGCGAAGAAGCCCGCGCCTGCAGCCGATCCCAACGTGCGGGAGACCTACTATGGCTGGACCGAGCTGGTCGCCCGTTACGAGAAGATCGATCAGGGCGGCGCACCCTTCCTGAGAGGCGCACAGGTCTTCGTAGACGGGGGGAAGCGCCTCCACGTGGAACTGACCGACTCCTTCGCCAAACGCCTCCTGGACAGCGTCTCGGCGGCAGGGAAGCTCCGTGCCATCGCCGCCTCCGAAGGCGACGAATTTGCCGACGTGATCATCGAAGTTGTCAAACCCAATGCACCTACCAGATCCGCATTTGACGATCTGTTTTAATGAAAATCTATAATAATCAGAAAAGGATGAATCAAAATGAAAGCGAGAATCCCCAAAGAATACGGCGGCGGACCTAACAATATGCAGGGTATGATCCGTCAGGCACAGAAGATGCAGGAAGAAATGGCTGCCAAGCAGGAAGAGCTGGATGCCAAAGAATACGACGTCCAGGCAGGCGGCGGAGCCGTTACCGTAACCATCAACGGCAAGAAGGAGATCCTGAACATCTCCATCTCTCCCGAGATCGTAGACCCCGATGACATCGAGACCCTGTCCGACATTCTGGTAGCAGGCGTCAACGAAGCCATCAAGAAGGTCGAAACCACCAACTCCGCAGAAATGGAAAAGATCACCGGACAGATGAATATGCCCGGTCTGTTCTGATGGCAGACTACATCCTCCCGCTGGAACAACTCATCGAGCAGTTTGCAAGGCTCCCGGGTGTGGGGCGCAAAACGGCAAGCCGTTACGCGCTCTCTCTGATCGATTGGAGCGATGAGTCTGCGCGCACTTTTGCCGAAACTATCCTGTCCGCACGGTCACGGATCGGCAGATGTAAGGTGTGCAATAACCTCTGCGAGGGCGATACCTGCAATGTCTGCAAAGACACCTCCCGAGATCCCGTTATCTGCGTTGTAGAGGACGCCAGAGCGGTGATGAGTCTGGAGCGGGTAAGGGACTATCGTGGACGGTATCATGTTCTCGGCGGCGTTCTGTCGCCCATGAACGGCATCGGCCCCGATCAGCTGGCCATCGACAGCCTGCTGGCAAGACTCAACACCGAAGAGATCGAGGAGGTCATCGTAGCCACCAACCCCACCGTGGAAGGCGAAGCAACGGCACTTTATCTACAGAAGCTTCTGAAGCCGCTGGACATCAAGGTTACCCGCCTTGCTTACGGCGTGCCCGTAGGAGCTGATCTGGAATATGCCGACGCTGTTACCCTTTTCCGCGCGCTGGACGGCAGACGGGAACTGTAATTCAACCAATGTAAAACGGACAAAGTAATTAGCTTTGTCCGTTTTGCTTATTCAAATTCCAAATTGCCTTTTAGCAGATCCACCGTGAGTCCTGCAAACTCCCGTACCATATAGTGGGGCAGGAGGAAGAAGACGCTATCGGCGGACAGATGTCCTACATCTGCCTCCAGATGACGCCGCGCGATGGCGGATGCGCGGAAGCAATGGAAGTCGTTGGAGACGATCAGCACCGTAACATCGGGGGAGTCGTTCATCAGCTCAAGGCTGTATTGAATGTTCTCGGCGGTATCGGTGGATCTTTCCTCTAAAAGAATCCTTTTGGGATCGATCCCCAGCTTGATTAGCTCGTCGGCAATACATTGTGCTTCGCTGATCGGCTCATCAGCTCCCTGACCGCCCGAGGCGATGGCAACGGTATCGGGATGCTCTGTCAGATATTCATATGCAGCGTCGATCCGATTTTGTAAGGTGAGGCTGGGCTTGTTACCCGGATTGACTTTGGCACCCAGGATGATGAGATAATCGGCGTCCCCGTCGGGAACGTCCGACACAAATCCCGTCAGGATGGCGATCTCTCCGGCGGTAAAAAGCAACAAGCAGAGCGCAAGCGGCGCAGCGATCAGTGAAATGACCCACTTCTTCGTCTTCTTGAGCCACGCAGTGATCTTAGGGACGAAGCAGGCGATTGTCAGGCAAAGCATTCCGCCTACGATCCAGATAAACAAAATAGAGGTATGGAGGAGTCCGGCAACGAAGCCGACTAGACAAAAGTATAGAAGACAGAGTACACCTGCCACGGCAAAACCTATGCGCAGGATTTTGTCTGTTCGGGTAGTACAGGGAGGGAGCAATTTTCGCATAGTGATTCCTTTCGGATTAATTCGGGGTTCCGATGACAATTCCTTGAGATTCCAGAGGATAATAGGAGACCGGTTGTCCGCCCACCCACACCTCGCAGTAGCAGGTGATACCGTCGGTATAACCGACGCCTTTTCCTTCCCGTCCGCCGTAGCCGATGACGTCGGTGGTGGTCACATAAGTACCCACGACCGCCTTTTCACCGAATGAGCCGAGGCAATAGTAAACGCTGAACAGCCCCCAACCGTGATCGACCACCACGGTGTTGCCGCCATAGGAGGTCGTGGTGACTGCAACCACCGTTCCGCCGCTGGCGGGAGTGACCTTCGTATCCGCATAGGCAACGAAGGCGAGACCGTTGGAGCGGAATTGATCCGCCTCGCGACCGGTGTTATGAATGATCTGCCCGTATTTTGCGCGGGTTCCTTCTCCGGTATTCAATACGAAGCTGTCGCTTGCGTAAAGGGTGGAAGTAGCAGGTAGAGAAGCCATCAGGCTGCCAAACTCTGCCAGATTAGCTTCAGTACGAAGAGCGGTGTTGACCTTTTGACTATAGTTATAGGTTTTGATGGCTTCCGAATGCGTAGGCGCGGTCACGTTCAGCGTCAGTGGATACTCTTTTCCTTGACAGGTGACGGTGAAGGTGTATTGCCCTGTACCGGCGGCAAGTTCGCGGGGAATGGGTACCAGTGCGCGGACCAGATCGCCGTCTCTGATGAAAGTGGGGGAGAAGCCGATGGCGGGAGAAGAAGAGAAAGACAGATCGGACAGCTCTTCCACGAACTCACCGGATAAAACAACGAACTCGCCCAGCTCTACGGACTTTTCTCCCAGCCAGAAGTTGGCGGCGGGATCAAAAATGGTCTGTACATCGAAGCAGAAACTGGCGTTACCGCTGTATTTAGCGCCTTCTTGTTCTTTCCAATCAGCTTCCAGCGTAAAGTGCAGAAGTGTATCCTTGCGGATCAGCTTTTTCAGCGTGGTAGAAGCGTTGTAATCGGCAAGACTGCCTTTATACAGTACCTGATCGCTATCGTCGGTGATTACCAGCAGACTGCTGTCGGGGATGCGGCTGGCAGAGAGCGTGATGCCCACATAGGAAGCGGTGTAGGTGGGAATATCGGGATTCACCTCATTCAGCGTGCGTCCGGTGCCGCTGTAGGTGTAGTAGGTCCAATTGACCGACGATGCGCTGAGCGTTTCCCCGACCACGGTCAGCGTAGGGACGGCTGATGCAGGGTACAGATCGGCCGATTGCCCGCTGTCCAAAAAGGCAATGGTATCCGCGGCATCGATGCGAAAGACCTTCTTTTCCGGATCCACTACATAACTGTTACTGGGGCTGACGGTGGAAAAATAATATTGATAGACTGAGCGAACGCCACCGGTGACGAAGGTGGCCGTATAGCCGTTATCAGTGTTGACATCTTTGGGAAGCTTGTCGATGGGAGTTGCATTTCCGTTCAGATCCAGGAGAAAAGAGATGAAGTCCTTTCCATCCTTTTCCTTCATCCAAAATTGAGCGGTGCTACCTCCGGGTCCCTCCCAAGTAAGCGAAGAAATCTCCGAAGACTGAATGGGTGTTTTCGGTGTGTGATTATAAACGATGATCGCCATCAGGGTCGGAATCAGACAGATGCAGACCCAAATAGCACGAATGAACAATTTTTTCATAGAACCTCAATATGGTAAAAGCGTCGACCGTATCGACGAGACTGCAATCATTATAGCATATCCGATATGCGATTTCAACGAAAATTTGTGAACTCTTTGCATAATTCCGCAGATTTTTGCATGAATGATAGAAGGGAAGAAAGGAGGACGGTTCGGAATGAAACGATTGCTTATCATAGGGATGCTTGCACTGCTTTTGAGCGGTTGTGGCGGCAGGGAGCCCACCGCCACCGATCTGTTGGCAAAACTGCTGACGATGTCAGAGGTACCTGCGGTAGAGGTCTATTTTGGCGGAGCCATGCCCGAGGAAGCGGGTTATTTATCGAAAGAGGAGAGCGCACTTCTGTACAACGGGCATCTGCCTTCTGAACTGTCCGATGAATATGCAATTGCGCTTTGCAAAGATGATCGAATCTACGAGATCCATCTATATCACGCGCTGGATACCGACAAAGCGGAGGCGATCGAGTCTCATCTTCGGCAACGTCAGACGCTTCTGGCGGGGCAGGATAACTATTTCTACGATTCCGACAGCCCTGCGGCGGGATCCGTGATCTGGAGGCAGGGGAAATGGGTCTGCCTGCTGGTCACCGACGATAATGAAAGAGCACGGGAGATCTTACGCGATGCCGTATAATCAAAATAGACCTCATCGGAAGATCCGTGAGGTCTATTCTCTTATCATTTGATTCAATCGTCGAATCCGGGGAACATGCCGTCGCGGGGCGGTTTTTTGTCGTTGTCTTTCTTCTCTGCCTCAGCTTCCGCTTTCAGACGCTCTTCCTCGGCGCGCTTGGCTTCTTCCGCCTTGCGTTCCGCCTCCAGCTGATCCAGCCGCGCTTTCTCTTCGTTTTCCGCCTGACTCTTGCGGCGGCGAGCGTCTACCATTTCAGCAAGCTCTTCCAAAGTAGGATCGCCGTTCATAGCGGCGTCGAACTGACCTTCGTCCATCGTCTCGTAGCGAACCAGGAACTCTGCGATAAAGTGGAGCTTGTCGATGTTCTCGTTCAAGAGACGGATCGCCATATCGTAAGACTCGCTGACGATGGCATGGATCTCGCTGTCGATGATAGCGGCGATCTCTTCGGAGTAGTTGCGGGTCTCGCCGATCTCTTTCCCCAGGAAGACTTCGCTGTTACCGCTTCCGAAGGTGATGGGACCGAGCTTGTCGCTCATACCGTACTGGGTGACCATCTTCCGAGCAATGGCGGTAGCACGCTGAATATCGTTGGATGCGCCGCCGGATACGTCGCCGAAGATGATGCTCTCGGCGGCTCTGCCGCCCAACAGCATGGCGATATTTTCCTTCATCTCCTGCTTGTAAACGCTGTATTTGTCTTCCTTCGGCAGGTTCAGGGTGTAGCCTAGGGCTCTGCCGCTGGGGATGACAGAGATCTGATGGACGGGATCCTGCGTAGGCAGAACGTGCGCCAGAATGGCGTGACCGGCTTCATGATAAGCGGTCTTGCGCTTATCGCTGTCCTTGATCTTCCAGGACTTTTTCTGGGTGCCTACCACGATCTTCATGGTAGCGTCCTCAATATCGTTCATACCGATCAGATGCTTGCCGCGGCGTGCAGCCAGCAGAGCGGCTTCGTTTAGTAGGTTGGCAAGATCAGCACCGGTGAAGCCGACGGTAGACTTGGCGATCGTCGCCAGATCCACGTCTTCCTCAAAGGGCTTGTTGCGAGCATGGACTTTGAGGATCTCCTCGCGACCCTTGAGATCGGGGTGGTTGACGGTGACCTCGCGGTCAAAGCGTCCGGGACGGAGTAGGGCAGGATCCAGGATGTCGGGGCGGTTGGTGGCAGCCATTACGATGACACCTTCGCTACCCGAGAAGCCGTCCATTTCGACCAGCAACTGATTGAGGGTCTGCTCACGCTCGTCGTGACCGCCGCCGAGACCTGCACCGCGGTGACGACCGACGGCGTCGATCTCGTCGATGAAGATGATGCTGGCAGGATGCTTGCGCGCAGTTTCAAACAGGTCACGCACGCGGGATGCACCGACGCCAACGTACATTTCCACGAAATCGGAGCCGGAGATGGAGTAGAAGGGGACGCCTGCCTCGCCTGCTACGGCTTTCGCCAGTAGGGTCTTACCGGTACCGGGAGGGCCCATCAGCAGTACGCCGTGAGGGATCTTGGCGCCCAGTTTGGTAAACTTAGCAGGGTCTTTCAAAAAGTCCACGATCTCGCGCAGCTCTTCTTTTTCTTCTTCTGCACCTGCAACATCGGAGAACATTACCTTGTTCTTGGCATCGGGTGTGTTGATCCTGGCGCGAGACTTACCAAAGCTGTTGATCTTGCTACCCTTACCGCCGCCGGCTTCGCGCATCGCGTAGATAAAGACGAAGATCAGAATGCCGCCGATGGCAAGGTAGGGCAGAAGGCTGACCCACCACGGGATGATGGTGGGCTCTACGATGTCGTAGGTCATCGGCTGGATGTCGTCCTCGGGATCGGCGTTAGCGCTTTCGTTATACGCGACTACATAACCGTAGCAGTCTTCAAGGAAGATCTCTCGATCTTGTATGATATAAGTGTATTTCTTATTAGCGGTGGTGACGAAGGTCAGCTTGTTATCGCTTTCCAGCTGGAATTCCTTGATGGCTTCCTTGTCGGTGCCGATATTGTGGAAGTAGTCCACAAGCTGTGAATATTGCAGTTCTTGGTCGCCGGTTCCCGTAAACATATAGAGCAAGAAGATTGCTCCGATCAAGATCACGGCGTAGAACAGTAGGTTTTTGAGACCCTTCATAAGTTTCCTCCAAAAGATATTGTGCTTGATCAAAATGCGAGCCAACCTTGCGGATCGAAATCGTCTGCAGAGCTGTCTGAGTATGCACGCAATTTGGGAATTTTAACGCTCCGATCGGTTTTTACACCAGATCAGACTGATACAGGATGAATCGCCTTCTACCGCACTGTCGCGGATGCGGCGGAGCGTTGGGATCCACAGGATCCCGTTACGATCGCAAACGATCGGGGAGATGGTACGGTCCTTCAGCGGGATCTTTGCATCGCAGAAGAGCTTCTTCACACTGCGGTGCATTCCGCCCGATCGGATGCGATCTCCCGCGCGTCGTGCCCGCGCGACCATCGTTCCTTCTATTGTAGCAAAATTCAAGGTCGCGTTTATCAATAATTTGTAAATATTTTGTTGATGAGCGATGTATTTTTCGACTTCCGCTTCATTTTCGCGTAAAACGCAGAGAATCGAACCGTCCGGGAGCAAATTCTCGCCCGGATGCAGTTCTACTTCCCAGTTATCCATATCAGGCGTATCCGATTTTCTCACCAGCAGACCGTTCTCCACCGCGACCGCTCCGCCCGGCAGAGACAGAGAAGCGTGGGCAACGGCACTCTGGCAAAGACGCACCAGCGCATCTATGTGGACTTCGGACAGCGTGCCGATCCCAAGCCGTTTGCAGCGTGCGATCAGCGCACGGGATCGAAGGGGCGCGGGGAGAGATGCCAACTCACGCACATCACCGCGCTCGGCAACAGGGAGAGCAAGAGCTTGCAGATAGTCATCGTCCTCTCGCGCATGAGCTACCGCTCTACCGAAGGCTTCCTCCGCGCGGGGATTTAATTGCCGCAAAACGGGCAGTACGCTATGACGGATCAGATTTCGGCTGTACGCGTCGGAGTCGTTGGAGCTGTCCTCCACATGGGGGAGATCGTACTCATTTAAATAGGAAAGGATCTCCTCCCGTGTGACCGACAGGAGCGGACGGAGATAAGCACCCCGCATCGGCGGGATGCCGTGAAGGGAAGCGGTGCCGCGCGTCAGTTGCAACAGCACCGTTTCCATATTGTCTGTGGCGGTATGAGCCGTAGCGATCCCGTCAAAATTACGGGCGGCGGCGCACTTCTCCAGCGCAAGATAGCGGTATTTGCGGGCGGTCTCCTCCAGCCCCGCTTTTTCGGTGGCGGCAAGAGCAGGAATATCGTACTCGACTACCGTCAGCGGGATCTGCAGACGCTCACAGATCGAGCGGCAAAAATCCCGATCCCGATCGGCTTCCGCTCCACGGATGCCGTGGTGGACGTGGAGTGCCTCCAGCCGATAGCATAGCAGCTCCTTGTAACGGGATGCCAGATGGAGCAATACCACCGAATCGGCTCCGCCTGACAGGGCGATGAGAAGTCCGCTTCGGGGATGCGCTTCCATAAACGCGCAGAATGCCCGATCGACATTGAACGGGGAAGGGATCATTCCTCGCCTCCGCGATCGGTTTCCAGCGTGGTAAATTTGGTATATTGACCGAACCAGCCCACCTCTACCTTGCCGGTGGAGCCGTGACGGTTCTTGGCAACGATGACCTCGGCGGTGTTCTGCTTGTCGGGATCTTCCTTATAATACTCGTCGCGGTAGAGGAAGAGAACGATGTCGGCGTCCTGCTCGATGGCACCGGAGTCACGCAGGTCGGACAGCATAGGTCGCTTGTCGGTACGGGACTCGGGACCACGGGAAAGCTGAGCACAGCAGATGACCGGCACGTTCAGCTCTTTCGCCAGTACCTTCAGATTACGGGAGATCTCAGCCACCTCATTGACACGGTTATCGATCTTTCGATCCGACTGCATAAGCCCCAGATAGTCGATGACCACAAGTCCGAGGTTCTTCACTCTGCGGAGCTTGGCCTTCATACCGGTTACCGTGATACCGGTGGTGTCGTCGATGTAAATATCGCATTCCGCCAGATAGGAGGATGCGTGCGCCAGCTTGTTCCAGTCCTCCGGCGTCAGCTTTCCGCTGCGAAGGACGCCGCTCTCGATCAGTGCTTCGCTGGAGAGCATACGGGAGACAAGCTGCGTGGATGACATTTCCAGCGAGAAAATGCAGACAGCCTTCTGCGTCTTATGAGCGATGTTGGTGGCAAGATTCAGACAGAAGGATGTCTTACCCATGCCGGGACGGGCACCAACCAATACCAGGTCGCTCTTGCCCAGACCGATCAGCAGATTGTCGATAGCGGAAAACCCGGTGGAAACGCCCTTGGCTTCGTCAGGATTCTGCGCCACCTCGTGGATCTGACGGTGCGTCTCCAGAAGGACGTCGCGGATATGCTCGAAATCCTTCTGTTCCTTGTTCTGCGCGATGGCAAAGACCTTGCTCTCGGCGCCGTTGATGATGTTGGACGCGTCGTCCTGCTCGGCGTAAGCGTCCTCGGTGATCTCACCGCAGACCGAGATCAGCCGCCGTAGAAGTGCTTTGTTTCGTACGATCTCGGCGTAGTCCTTGATATTTTCGGAGGAGGGAACGATCTCGGCAATAGTGCGGATGTAGGATTTGGACTGCTCCAGATCGTACACGCCTTCCTGCACCAGTGCGTCCATCAGAAGGACGGGGTCGATCTCCTTGGATTGCAGAAACAGCTTCTGCATAGCAGAGAAGATCTCCTGATGCTCCTCCAGATAAAAGTCCTCCACCGAGATCTGTGCGGCGATCTCGCTGATCTTCTGGGGGTCCACCAGAATGGAGCCCAGTACGGACTGTTCCGCTTCC
Source organism: Clostridia bacterium (assembly GCA_017463445.1). Classification (GTDB taxonomy): domain Bacteria; phylum Bacillota; class Clostridia; order Oscillospirales; family CAG-272; genus CAKSQF01. Next base: position 4,121 of record JAFTPF010000084.1, on the reverse strand, counting down.
AGCGAAAAAGGAAGCTTTCGCTGATTGTTTTCAATAGCCATAACAGCTTATTCCTTTACGGTGACCTTGAGTTTTCCCACTACCTCGGGGTAGAGCTTGACCTCCAGTTGGTTGGTGCCGTATTCCTTGATGGGACGGTCCAGCACGATCTTACGCTTGTCGATGGAGATGCCGTAGGCCTCCTGCAGCTTTTCAGCGATTTCCTTGGAGGTGACAGAGCCGTACAGTCTGCCGTCGCCGCCAGAGGCGACCTTGATCTCTACGGTGATCTCTGCCAGCTTGGTGGCAAGCTCCTGTGCGGCGGCTTTTTCGGTAGCCAGCTTATATTGCTTGGACGCCTCTTTGTTTTTGAGATCGTTCATCGTCGATGCGCTTGCCTCGGTGGCAAGTCCCTTAGGGAAGAGGAAGTTGCGGGCGTATCCGTCGGAGACGTTGATGACCTGTCCCTTCTTGCCCTGTCCTTTGACGTCCTGAGTGAGAATAACTTTCATAATGATTTAGTTCCTTTCGGTAGATTTGGAATCGACATCCAAGAATTGGTCGATGGATTCTTTGAGTTGCAGAAGGGCTGTCTCCATAGAGGTGCCCGACATCTGGGTAGCGGCCGCGTCGTAGTGACCGCCGCCGTTCAGACGCTCCAGAATGATCTGCACATTGATGGTGCCCGTGGAGCGGGCGGAGATACGGATGGCACCGTCGATCTCACAGAGCGCGAAGGATGCCAGCACGTTTTCGGCAGTCAGCAGCTTGTCAGCCACTTTTGCCGCAATGATGCGGTCGGCGGCAATGTTGTCCTGATAGGGATTGACCGCGATGGCGATATATTTGCGGTAACGGGCGATGTTGATCTGAAAGCGCGCCTCCCGCTCCATATCGGTGAGCTCGGTGCGGAACAGCTCCTGAACCTCGATGGGATCGGCGCCCTCGCCGCGAAGATACAGCGCAGCGGTAAAGGTACGCACGCCGGTGTTGATGGAGAAACGCTTGGTGTCCAGGATGATGCCGGCGTAAAGCAGCTCTGCCTCTTCTTTTTTCAGCGAACCCAAAGCGGACTGCTCCAGGATCTCGGACATCAGCTCGGAAGCAGAGGATGCAGACGGTTCGATATAGTAGAGGGCAGGGGGGATCTCAAACTCGCCGGTCATCCGGTGATGGTCGATGTAGACTATGCGGTGAACGTTCTCCGCGATGCGCGGTGCCTCGAACTGCTTGGGATTATTCACGTCGGTAATGATCAGAAGCGTCTTGGAGTTAATCAGGTTCTGACCGGATTCCGCATCTACGAAAATGTCGTCATAGGCAGGGATGTCGGACAGCAGATCAAAGCATTTTGCCAAATTGGGATCCTTGCGGTCAATGATGATATTGCACTTAACGCCGCAGAGCATACAGAATTTTGCTGCGCCAACGCAGGAGCCGATAGAGTCGTAATCGGGATTTCGGTGCCCCATGATCAGCACGTTGCGGCTGCCGGTCACCAACGATGCCAGTGCTTGTGCTACAGTACGGGATTTGATGGTGGTGCGCTTCTGAACGGTCTTGGTGATACCGCCAAAGATATTGACGCCCTTGTCGGTCTTGACCACCGCCTGGTCGCCACCGCGGGCAAGTGCCATTTCCAGCGCGGATTGAGCGCTCTTTTCTTTTTCGCTGAGGGTATCGCCGATGGTAGAGGTGCCGATAGAAACGGTCACAGGGAAATAATTGGCACCCACGCGCACAGAACGGACCTTTTCAAGGATCTCGAACTTGTCCTCGATCAGGGATTGCAGATGATGTGCTTTGTAAAGGAAAACGTATTTGTCGCGCTCGTAGCTTTTGAGAATACCGTTGTAGCTGTCCGCAAAATCCCGCAGTACCAGCTCGACTTGTGCCGCGGCGGAGCTGACGTTCTCTTGCTCGATCTGGATCAGCTCTTCCAGGTTGTCGATGACGATGTACGCCACCAGCGTCTCATTTTCCAGCTGAGCCGCTCTGGTCTCTTCCAGCTCGGTAATATCGTACCAGACGGTAACGAACAGATTGGCGGCCGAGGGCGAAGAGATATGCCCCTTGACCTGATAGATGCGCTTGCCGACAGAGCACTTGAATTCCTCTCCGCTCTCCAAAGTAGAGAGAAGCGTTTCCATATTCACACCGGTCAGAGCGGGAAGACGCTTGGTGGTCAGTTCCACTTCTCTGAGCATAGCGCGGAAGGCTTTGTTGCCCCATTGGATATTGCCCGCCTCGTCGCAGGCGATGATTGGCGCAACGATGTTATTATAGAGTCCCGAACTGACGTCGGTGCTGTAATTCTTCTCCAGATCCATTTCGTAATGCTTGAAATAGATCATACGCAGGATCATCATTGCCAAAAAAGCCAGTGCCACATACAGTACCAAAACAAGGATCGTAGCGGCGGTGGGGGAAAACAGATCGGCAGAGAGCAGTGCTTTGAGAATAAATAGATGGATTGCTGCAAGCACGCCCAAGATCACCAGGCGAAGATTGTGCTGGTCTTTCAATCGGGAAAGTAGTTTTTTCATTCGGAGGTTCCTCCTTGATCATCTGGATCATCATCGTCGGAGTGAGGATCGGAATAGCCGTTTCCGCCATAGGGAGGCGTAAAAGGAGGGGGAGTGATCGGCGGGAGCTTCGGAGGGAAGATCGTTTGAACGGCACCCATAATGGAAAGCAAGAACAGCGGAATGCCGGGGACGGCAACGGTGAATGCGATCAGCAATATAACGGTGACACAGCCGCAACCGGGTTGACGCATCAATCGTTCCTTCAGCATACGGCAGCCAACTACCGTAAAGATCGGGAGCAGCGGGAAGAAGATATTGTAACACACGATACCGATGACGGTATAAACGTCGTTGGGGATCGGAAGCAAAGCCAGTACGAAGCTTCCCAGATAGACGAAGCTCAGCGGACGCCAGACGGTGACAGGCCAATCCTTGAAGCGGTCGGCACCGTAGACGTACCCCATAAAGATGCGGCGCACGCAAGCGGATGCCAGCCATGCCACCAGCCACATCAGCATCAAAAAGATGCCGGGCAGGACCGAGACGAACACATCGAACAGGATGGCGGGAGCCGTCTCAATGTCGATACCACTCAAAAAGAGGACGTCGGGAGTCTCCTGCAAAAGAGTGGTCATCTGAGCGACGAAACCGTTCTTCACTTCGGAGTACAATTGCTTGAAGACAGCAACCGAAAGCGAACCGGCACGCATCCACAGCCATAGGAGCATCGCACCCAAAAGGGTCACAGTCAGAGCAGCGGTAGCCCAAAAGATGCCGGCAGAACGGCTGTTGCGCCGGCGGATAGTCAGTACCAAAAGCGCGGATGCGGGTGCGAAGGAGAAAGCAGCGATGGCATAGGCGGGGGACTTCGTCAGTAAGCCAACGATCACGGCGGGAACCAGTCCTGCGGCAAACGAATACAGCAGTACTCGAATATAGGATACACGCGGAACCGAAAGCACGCCTACGGAAAGACAGCAGATCGAAAGCATAATGAATAAAAGGGAAGTAGGTTGCAGACCGAAGGGGAGTGCAAGTAAGGAAGCAAGTGCCATATAACAGCGGGCGGTACTGCGGGTGGGCATCTTGCGATAGTTCATCTGGGTCATAAGAATACTCCTGTTTGTACAATAAATATAGTATAGCACATTTTTGCGTAATTGTAAAGCAAAAATCGGAAAAAGTATTGACTAATTTACAAAAAAAGTATATACTATCAGTATAAGGGATATCAGGGGGAGAAATGTCTTCCCGTATATTGCGATCCCACAAAGAAATGGAGCGTATTATGCCTGTATTTATCGAAAAAAAGCCCACGGACCTGTCCGAAAACGTTTTTGGTGAGATCGGCAGCCGCTGGATGCTACTGACCGCATACGATCCCGCAAACCAACGAGTCAATGCGATGACCGCCAGCTGGGGCGGTATGGGCGTGCTGTGGAACCGCCCCGTGCTGTTCGCCTTCGTCCGTCCTCAGCGCTATACCTACGGTCTGCTCAACGATTCAGATGCTTGCTCCGCCTGCTTTTTAGAGGACGGACACCGTCCCGCCCTGCAGATCTGCGGCACCAAGAGTGGCAGAGACACCGATAAGATCGCCGAAAGCGGATTGAC
>JAFTPF010000083.1 GCA_017463445.1 Clostridia bacterium | reverse complement strand
TGGAGGTCTGAATGAAGCTGTTGATCTTTGCGCTTGTGCTGGCGATCTCGCTGACCGGGCTCGCGATCGGCTGGAGCGGTTATATCCGAAGTGGATGCGACGATCTGTTACAGTCACTGGAGTATCCGTCCGATACCGAAACGATCCGTACGGGATGGGAGGCGTTTGCACGTCGCGCGTCCTTCGTAACACCCTACGATCTGATCCGTTCGGGTGACCAAAGCGCGGAGCAATACGCCGCGCTGATTGCATCCGCTGCGGATCCCGCCGACGTGGAAGCTGCTCGTGAGGTTTATCGATCTGCTCTGTGGCAGATCCGAAGGATCCATGCCTTGAGCTGGGAGCTGATTTTTTGATACCACACAAAACTCTGTCCGAACTGGGCAGAGTTTCTTTTTACAGAATATTCATTTCAGGTTCAAATTAGTGTGCTAAAGTTTAATTAGAAAAATATTCTAAGGAGGCAAGCAATGAAGAGTTCTACGCGTACCGTTCTGAAAAGTATCTCTTTCTCTTTGGGATTCAATGCGGTTAGTTGGCTTTCATTTGGTTTTCTGTATGCGAATTACTCTACGCACAATTATGCCATATACGCGCCGATGATCGCTGGAGTTTTGGCAATTCCACTCTATTTCATTTTGAAAATGAATTGCGATGACTTCTATTCTTCCGTGGTTTTTTTTTCAATTACTGATCAATTTTATTATGTTCCAGTTGATTTTCAGCGCAATCGGTCCTTTGTCTGATGTACTCATTCCATGGGATCGAGGTCAATTCTCTTTTGCCGGTCTTAGATACGTTGCAGCGCTAATTACCATAGCAATCGGCGGTTTCGTGCCTTTGCTGATCGATTCAATTATCTACATCATCAAAAGAATAACCCATCTACGAAAAAAAGGAGGATCTTATGAAATCAACCATTAAAGACGCGCTGATCGGCGTTGCTTTCGCATTTGGCTACGCTGTTGTTGCCCTGGGAATCGGTGGGCTATTTATTTCGAGCTACAACTTCGCAATTATTCTATCCTCTCCATTAGTCACCGGGTTATTAGGCATTCCTATCTACTTTATATGCAAGCGCAATCGCGGATGGCATTTTTGCGTTTCGGCAGCAGCAACTTCATTTTTACTCGCCACATCGGTATGGTTACCTGTAGCATTGGCAATCATTTTTCACGGCGATGTCGACACGTTTCTCCTTTCACTGTACGTTCTCGCCTGCTATACGTTACCTTCCCTGCTGGACGGTCTGATTCACGCTACGAAACGCATCTGGCGATGGCTGGGAAGTCGCACTGCGATTTGAACCAAATGATCAATTATTATCTTTGTGAGGTGATCTTATGAATGATAGTCGATCAATAGTCCGCGGCCTTGTTTACGCGCTCGTCTTTAACATCGTTACTTGGGGATTGTTTATCGGAATATTAGCACTCCCTTTTTCCATCCATGACAGTGTAGTGTTATTTGGCAGTTTTGCGATTTGGTTGATGGCGATTCCCTTCTACTTCGTTTGGAAGAACGACTGCGGTGCGTCCTATCTTTGGATCGCACTTGGTGTCCACATCCTGCTGACCTGGCTTTGGACTTACTTATTTTTCTTAATTCCGGATGGTATCCTTCCTCACACTCGTGGCTGGGATGAATTGATCTACATTTTTCCGCTGTTCGGGATCCCGATCGCAGGTGCACTCCCCATTGCCATAGACATACTGATCTACATCGGCAAAGCCATTTGGATGTATCTCGGTAAACGGTCACAAGCTTAACACATATAAATTCCATACAAAATCCCGTGTGCTTACGCACACGGGATTTTTTGCGCCCAATTATTCAGCGGAAGCTTCTTCCTTCTTAGCCTTCTTCTTGGACTTCTTATCCTCTACAGGAGCGGGTGCTGCGAGGCCGATCAGGCGAATAATCGCCATCTCTGCGCCGTCGCCGCGACGGGGACCCAGCTTGTAGATTGCGGTGTAACCACCGTTTCTGCCCTCATACTGAGGAGCGATTTCGTTAAAGAGCTTGGAGACAACGTCTTCCTTGGTGATGAACGCGAGTGCAGCACGACGGGAAGCAAGAGTGTTGGTCTTTCCAAGTGTGATCATTTTCTCAGCAAGTGCACGCACTTCCTTCGCTCTGGTCACGGTAGTCTCGATCTGACCGTTTTCCAGCAGGTAAGTGACCATGCCGCGAAGCATCAGATTTCTGTGCGCGGTAGGTCTGCCGAGCTTTCTGGTTCCTGGCATCTTGAGTTTCCTCCTAATACAAATTCATCGAATGCCGAGTTACTCTTCCTCGCGCTTGAGGTCGAGTCCCAGCGAATGCAGTTTTGCAATCACTTCTTCGAGCGATTTCTTACCGAGGTTTCTGACCTTGATCATATCTTCCTCGGTCTTGTTTGTCAGATCTTCCACGGTGTTGATACCCGCACGCTTTAGACAGTTGAAGCTTCTGACAGACATGTCAAGTTCCTCAATGGTCATCTCAAGGATCTTTTCCTTCACGGTCTCTTCCCGTTCGACCATGATCTGCGTGCCTCTCGTCTCCTCGGAAAGGTTGGCGAAGAGGTTGAGATGTTCGTTGAGTATCTTGGCGCCCAGCGATACTGCTTCTTTTGCGGAAATAACGCCATTGGTCAGGACCTCCAGGGTCAGCTTGTCGTAGTCGGTGATGTTGCCGACACGGGTGTTTTCTACCTTGTAGCTGACGTTGTATACCGGCGTATAGATGGAGTCGGTATAGATCAGACCAATTACGGGGGAGTTATTCTGCTTGTTCTTGTCCTGAGACACATAACCTCTGCCGTGATCGAAGGTAAGCTCCATATAGAATCTTGCATTCTCGGACAGGGTGGCGATGTGCTGATCGGGGTTCAGGATCTCGATCTCCGCATCTGCCTTGATGTCACCTGCGGTGACGGTGCAGGGACCGGTCATATCGATCAGGACGGTCTTTGCATTCTCGGAATAGAGCTTTGCAACGATGCCCTTCACATTGAGGACGATTTCGGGAACGTCCTCCTTTACGCCGGGGATGGTGGAGATCTCGTGCAGTACGCCGTCAATCTTGATGCTGACTACTGCTACACCGGGAAGCGAGCTGAGCAGAACTCTGCGCAGGGAGTTTCCGAGCGTAGTACCGTAGCCACGTTCGAGAGGTTCGACAATAAATTTGCCAACTTTCCCGTCATCACTGAGAAACTCAGTAACGATGTTAGGCTTTTCAATCATCTCTATCATAATTACCCTCCTATTAATTTACGGTTTGGTGAACCGGAAGAAGCAAATAGCCTCTTCCAAATGCATTAAAAATGCTGAGAGTATTACTTAGAGTAAAGCTCGACGACAAGCTGCTCGTTGACCTCGTAGTCGAGATCATCCTTGGTGGGCATTGCAACTACCTTGCAGGAAAGTGCGTCTGCATTTACTTCAAGCCATTTGGGTGCGTTCAGAGTGTTCAGGTTTTCAGCCAGGGTCTTGAACTTGACCAGATCACGGCTGGACTCCTTTACTGCGATCACGTCACCGGGCTTTACCAGAACGGAGGGGATGGTTACCTTCTTGCCGTTGAGGGTAAAGTGACCGTGAGCCACCAGCTGTCTTGCATCGCGGCGAGTGGAAGCCATGCCCATTCTCCATGCGATGTTGTCCAGACGGGTCTCGAGGATCGCTAGGAGGTTTTCACCGGTTGCACCGGGCTTCTTTGCCGCCATCTCATAGTAATGATAGAACGGCTTCTCCATCACACCGTAGATGAACTTCAGCTTCTGCTTCTCTCTCAGCTGGATGCCGTATTCGGAGAGCTTGCCGTTCATACCGTGCTCAGGATTTCTGTTAGATTTCTTGTTGTATCCGAGAACTGCAGGGTTCAGATCAAGAGCTCTGCATCTCTTCAGGATAGGATCGTGATTTACTGCCATTTTACCTGTCCTCCTTTAATTATACACGACGACGCTTGGGGGGTCTGCAGCCATTGTGAGGTACGGGAGTTACGTCCTTGATCATGGTAACTTCCAGACCGGTTGCCTGCAGAGCACGGATCGCGGACTCACGTCCTGCGCCGGGGCCCTTAACGTAAACCTCAACGGTCTTCATGCCGTGCTCAACTGCAATCTTAGCTGCAGTTTCTGCTGCGGACTGTGCTGCGAAGGGAGTAGACTTTCTGGAGCCACGGAAGCCCAGTTCGCCTGCGGATGCCCAAGATACAGCGTTGCCGTTCAGGTCGGTAATGGTAACAATGGTATTGTTATAGGTCGAGCGAATATGAGCTGCACCTTTTTCGATGTTCTTACGCTCCTTGCGCTTTCTGATGACCTTCTTTGCGGTAGCCTTTGCCATCTGCTGTTCTCACTCCTTACTTCTTCTTGTTTGCAATGGTCTTTGCGGGACCCTTTCTGGTTCTCGCGTTGGTTCTGGTTCTCTGACCTCTTACGGGCAGACCCTTTCTGTGGCGAATGCCGCGGTAGCAGTTGATCTCAAACATTCTCTTGATGTCGAGCGCAACGTCACGGCGGAGGTCACCCTCAACCTTGTAGTTGTTTTCGATCTCATCACGGAGCTTTGCTACATCGGACTCAGTCAGATCCTTTGCACGGGTATCGGGATCGATACCCGTGGCTGCGAGAATATCATTTGCACTCTTTCTGCCGATACCGTAAATATAGGTAAGAGCAATCTCAATGCGCTTGTTATTAGGAATATCAACGCCTGCAATACGTGCCATATAACTATTCTACCTTTCTTATAATTAGCCCTGCTTCTGCTTGTGCTTGGGGTTTTCGCAAATTACCATTACGATACCCTTTCTCTTGATGATCTTGCACTTGTCGCAGATCTTTTTAACGGACGGTTTAACCTTCATGTTATTCACCATTCCTTTCTTATTTTGAACGCCATGTGATACGACCCTTGGTGGGATCGTAAATGGAAACTTCCACCTTTACGCTGTCGCCGGGAAGAATCCAGATATAGTTGAGGCGGAGCTTACCCGACAGATGGGCGGTAATAATGTGCCCATTGGGGAGCTTTACCTTGAAGTTCGCGTTGGGCATAGCCTCCACAACGGTTCCTTCGAATTCGATTACATCATCTTTAGCCAGAAGAATCCCTCCATTCTATGCATGATCAGACCTTAGTCAGAACTATGATACCGTTCTCGGTGAGTGCCACCGAGTTCTCGTAATGGGCTGCCAGCCCACCGTCATTGGTAACTACCGTCCAGCCGTTAGACAGCTCGTGTACCTCGGAGGTACCGGTGCAAACCATCGGCTCAATGGCAAGGGTCATACCGGCACACAGCCGTTGACCCCGTCCCGGAGTTCCGTAATTGGGAACATCGGGAGACTCGTGAAGATTTCTGCCGACTCCGTGTCCCACATACTTGCGGACTACCGAGTAGCCGTTCTCTTTTACGTGTCCTTCAATGGCGGCGCCGACGTCACCCAGACGGGCACCGATCTCCAGTTTTTTCAGTCCTTGCCAAAAGCTCTCCTCGGTGACCCGAATGAGCCGCTTGGCTTCGTCGCTGATATTGCCCACCGCGAAGGTGCGCGCACTGTCGCCGTGGTATCCGCCGATGAACGCACCGACGTCCACTTTGACGATGTCGCCGTCCTGCAACACTACATCCTTTGAAGGGATCCCGTGGATCACCTCGTCGTTGACGCTGATACAGGCACTTGCGGGGAACCCGCCGTACCCCAGGAAGGACGGCCTTGCACCCGATTTCTCGATATGGTGACGGATGATGTCATCCAGATGCTTGGTCGTGATTCCCGGTTTTACGGCTTCGCCCGCCAGCACGAGGGCCTCGGCAGTAATTTTGCCTGCCTTCTGCATTGCGGAGATCTGCTCCGCATTTTTCAGCTGGATCATGCTTAGTTGTTCCCTTTGATAGCCTCAAGGGTAAGGCGGGTGGTGTCTTCTACCTTTTCCTGACCAACAACAAGCTTCAGCTTGCCTTTGGACTGATAGTAGTCCTTCAGGGGCTCGGTCAGTTCGTGGTAAACCTTCAGTCGGCTGAGCACTACGTCGGGAGCGTCGTCCTTACGCATGGTAAGCTCGGCACCGCACTTGTCGCAGTGTACTCCGTCGGCTGTAGGAATGAACTTGGTGTGATAACTTGCACCGCAAGCAGGGCAGACGCGACGTCCGCTCATACGCTCAACGATGTCGTCATCCGAAACCTCGATGCTGACCACTACGTCCATTTCGATGCCCATCTGGTCCAGTGCTTCTGCCTGCACTACGGTGCGTGGGAAACCGTCCAGGATGTAGCCGTTCTTGCAGTCGTCTGCAGCAAGGCGTTCCTTGATGATGCCGATCACGACTTCATCGGGAACCAGCGCACCGGTCTCGGTATAAGCCTTTGCAGCCTTACCCATTTCGGTGCCGTTTTTGATAGCGTCTCTGATGATCGCGCCGGTGGAGATGGCGGGAATGTTGAAGCTTGCGCTGACATTCTCTGCCTGAGTTCCCTTACCTGCACCGGGGGCGCCTAAAAACATAATCTTCATATCGTACCTCTTTCAGATCAGCAGTAATTACTGCAGGAAGCCCTTATAGTGACGCATGGACATCTGAGCTTCGATGTCACGGTAGGTCTCCAGTGCAACACCGACAACGATGAGCAGAGAGGAACCGCCGAATGCCAGACCGCTGAGGCTGGTCACATCGAATGCAGCAGCAACTGCGTTCAGGATCATCGGAAGACCTGCGATCACGATCAGGAAGAGGGCGCCGATCAGAGTTACTCTGTTCAGGATCTTCTTGATGTAATCCGCAGTAGGTGCGCCGGGACGGATGCCCTGTACGGTACCGCCGTTCCGCTTCAGATTGTTGGATACTTCGACAGGATCGAAGGAGATCATAATATAGAAGTATGCGAAGGCAACGATGAGAACCATATAAATTGCGATATAGAGAATGGAGCTCGTATCAAAGATCTTCAGCACGGTTGCCCAGAAGCCGGTATCGTTCTTCGTTACACCGCACAGCGTGATGATGGTAGCAGGCAGCGATACGATAGAAGATGCGAAGATGATAGGCATAACGCCGGTCATATTCAGCTTGATGGGCAGGTTGGTGTTCTGACCGCCGTACATCTTTCTACCAACGACACGCTTTGCATACTGAATAGGAATGCGGCGTTCGCTATTGGTGATGAACACGATAAAGCAGATCATCACGATCAGAACGACGGGAGCCAAAATGGAGCATACCAGAGTCAGAATGTTGGTGAAACTGGGCTGAGTCCAGTAGGTGGTATTGAACACATTGTTTACAAAGGTTGCCAGCATGCTGGGCAGACCGGAAACGATGTTGGCGAACAGGATCATAGAGATACCGTTGCCGATACCGCTTTCATTGATCTTTTCCCCCAGCCACATGATAATCGAAGAGCCTGCGGTAAAGCAAGCAATGACAACCACTGCAGCAAAGAAGTCGTCACGAGCCAGCCAGCCGTTGGACTTCAGAATCTGGAAGTATGCAAACGAAGTTACAACTGCCAGAACAATGGTGAGGACTCTGGTGTACTGTGCAATTTTCTTCTTGCCGTCCTCTTCCTTGGACATACGCTGCAGCTTATCGATTGCAACTGTGAGCAGCTGGAATACGATCTGCGCAGTGATATAGGGAGAGATAGACAGAGCAAAGAGGGTAGCCTGGGCAAGTGCGGAGCCGGAGAGCACGTTCAGATAATCCAGTACGGTACCGCCGTAGACGGTATTGAATTCTTCAAATACCGTGCTGTTGACGTAAGGTACGGGAATAGCGGAACCGAGTCTGTACAACAGAAGGATGAACGCAGTAAAGATCAGTTTGCTGCGGATATCCTTAGCTGCCCAGATGTCTCTGATTTTGCTGAACACCTGTTTCATTTAGACCTCCTCGGCCGTGCCGCCGACTGCCTCGATCTTCTCTTTTGCAGAGGCAGAAAAGACGTTGGCACGTACAGTGAGCTTCTTAGTGATCTCACCGCGTCCGAGGATCTTCAGACCGTCGTTTTCCTTGCGGACGATACCGGCCGCCAGGAGTGCTGCCATATCTACAACTGCGCCGTCTTCGAAGCAGTTGAGCTTCTCAACATTTACCTCAGTGTAGATGGTAGCGAATTTGTTGTAGAAGCCTCTCTTGGGGAGTCTTCTGTACAGGGGAAGCTGACCGCCCTCAAAGCCGGGCTTTACACCGCCGCCGGAGCGAGCGTTCTGACCCTTGTGGCCCTTGCCGGCAGTTTTGCCGTTACCGGAGCCTGCGCCTCTGCCCTTACGGAAGGGCTTAACGGCGGAGCCGGCTGCCGGGGAAAGTTCATGAAGTTTCATGTGATTTCCTCCTTCTTAGACGGTTTCAACTTTCACGAGATGTGAAATAACCTTGATTTTGCCCTGGAGAGCATCGGTGTTGGGCAGAGTCTTGCTGTTACCGATCTTCTTCAGACCCAGGGAAGCAGCGGTAGCCTTCTGATTGGGAAGTGCTGCGATCAGGCTCTTTACGAGCGTAACTTTAACCATTTCCATCGTTAGGCCTCCTTATTCTGCATCTGCGGAGTTGCCGGTGATCTCAGCAACGGTCTTACCACGCATTGCAGCGACCTGCTCTGCAGTACGCAGAGATGCCAGAGCGGCGAAGGTAGCCTTTACAACGTTGGTGGGGTTGCTGGAGCGCAGGCACTTTGCACGGATGTTCTTGATACCTGCCATCTCGAGCACTGCACGCATGGTGCCGCCTGCGATGATACCGGTACCTTCGGGAGCGGGCTTCAGGAGAACCTTGCCTGCACCGTACTCACCGATGACCTCGTGGGGGATGGTGTCACCCTTCAGAGATACGGTGATCATATTCTTCTTAGCGTCTTCCAGGGCCTTGCGCATTGCCTCGGGAATCTCGGCTGCCTTGCCCAGGCCGTAACCTACGTGACCGTTCTCGTCGCCTACTACCATGATGGAAGCGAAGCTTGCGATACGGCCGCCCTTAACGGTCTTGGATACACGCTTTGTGGAAACGCGCTTTTCTTTCAGGTCCAGCGCTGCTGCGTCAATATTCTTAGCCATGTTTGTATCCTCCTATAACTTTCTCAGAACTGAAGTCCTGCTTCACGTGCGCCTGCAGCAAGTTCCTGCACGCGTCCGTGATAGAGGTAACCGCCACGGTCGAATACGACCTCAGTAATTCCCTTTGCGATCGCACGCTCTGCGATCAGCTTGCCGACAACCTTAGCTGCCTCTTTGTTGGAGCCGCTCATGCCGAAATCCTTCTCGTAAGAGGAAGCCGCAACCAGAGTAGTGCCGGTGGTGTCGTCGATGATCTGTGCCTGGATGTTCGCGTTGGAACGGTAAACACACAGACGGGGGCATTCTGCAGTGCCGGAGATCTTTGCTCTGACTCTTGCGTGTCTCTTCTTACGCTGAATGTTGGAGTCTTTTCTTGATACCATCTTCTTATACTCCTTTCATTACTTACCGGTTTTGCCGGCTTTGCGACGGATGCGCTCGCCCTCATAGGCAATACCCTTGCCCTTGTAGGGTTCGGGAGGTCTCTTACCTCTGACGACTGCTGCTACCTGGCCAACCTTCTGCTTGTCAATGCCCGAAATGATGATGGTATTAGCATCGTGGCACGC
>JAFTPF010000005.1 GCA_017463445.1 Clostridia bacterium | reverse complement strand
ATAGCGGCGGGAGCAAGCCCCCGCCCTACGATGCGAGATAACACACATCTTCTGTTTTGCGTGCAAATCGTTACAAAATAGAACTATAGTCGTAATTATCCAATCGAGAATGTTTCCTTTTCGGTAATTCATTTTCAGTATTCATCAAAGTGCCTTACTCAAAAGAACATCGTAATTCCCCAGATCGCCAGTGCCATTCCGATGGGGAACAACAGACTATAGAGAAGCATGGCTCTGGTGAAGGCCACGGGAACGAAGGATTTGGGGTTCGCCTTGTTCCACAGCAGGTCGATATTATAACCTTTGGCATATTTCTGCGACATAGGAAGCGCCGCAATGCCGCGGACACGCTGTCCTGCAGCTTCGTAATCGGCAACTGCCGCCCAGCCGGAAGGCATCTTGGCGGTGGCGTCCATGCGGCGATTGTCTACCACCTTGCCCACTGCTTTGACGCTGATCAGACGAAGCTTGATGTATTTCATCAGAAAACTAAATCCAAAGAACGCCAGCGCAAGTCCGAGAAACAACAGAATATATTTCATCGTTCAATCTCCTCAGTTTTTGGGCTCGTCGATACGGGTGTAAAGGATCGGCACCTCGCCCAGCGTGAAGGTCTCGGGCAGGGTCACGGGGCTCCAGCTGAGCTTTTCCATGCCCAGCACCTTAGCGAGTTTCTCACAACCCTCGGGAATCACGGGAGCGAAGAGGTTCGCCATATTCGCCATCAGATAGATGCAGGTAGCGGTGGTATTGCCGAAATCGGTAAGATCCTCTGCCTTTGCCTGTACCCAAGGCTTCTGATCGTCGTAGTACTTGTTGGCGTACTGGATCAGTGTCACCATATCCTCGGTAGCCGAGCGGAGATCACCATTCTCCATCTTCTCGCCCATGGAAGCGTACAGTCCCTCCACGTGAGCCATCACGTCTGCATCCACCTTACCCGCGGGAACAACGCCGTCGAATTTCTTCTTCAGGAAGGACAGGTTACGGTTGACGAAGTTGCCAAGACCACCTGCCAGGAATTTGTTGTAGGTGGAGATCAGGTCGGGAATGGAGAAGTTCACGTCGCGGCGCTCGGGATTGTAGAGCATGGTGTAGAAGCGAACTGCGTCCATGGGGAAGCTCTCCGCCAGCTCGTGGACCGAGATCAGGTTGCCCTTGGACTTGGACATCTTCTCGTCGTTCATATTCACATACTCGGAGGACACGATATGGGTGGGCAGGCAAAGGTTGCGATCCATCGCCATCAGGAGCGCGGGGAAGATGACGGTGTGGAAGGGGATGTTATCCTTGCCGTGGATATAGTAGTTGTTCAGGTTGCCGTCCTCGGTCATATACTCGTTAAAGTCGATGCCTCTCTGTTCAGCCACCCACTTACCGGTGGTCATATAGCCCAGCACTGCCTCAAACCAAACGTAGATACGCTTGGACTCGTAGCCTTCTACCGGGACCTCCACGCCCCAATCCAGATCACGGGTAGCCGCTCTGTCGGGGAGCCCCTGCTGGAGATACTTCTTGGTCTCGTTGACCGCGTTGAGCCGCCAATGGGGTGCCATCTTCTCGGTGAACTCCTCGATGTCCTTCTGGAACTTGGACAGCGCAAACATCAAGTGCTTGTTCATGCGGGTGGTGGTAGCGTTATGACAGGTGCGGCAATGCTTCTCGGTCATCATCTTGGAGTCGAAGGAAGCGTTGCAGAATTCGCACTGGTCGCCGCGGGTGAGCTTGCCGCAGACGGGGCAGTTGCCCTCGATCTCGCGGTCGGACACGAACTTGCCGCAGGTCTCGCACCAGTCTTGCTCCTCGGTGGTCTCGTAGAGGTAGCCGTTTGCCTGAATCTTGCGCAAGATCTCCTGCACGCCTGCCTTGTGGTAGTCGGTGAAGGTGGCGGTGTACTTGTCGTAGGTAAAGCCCATTGCCTCAAAGTCACGGGTAAACTCGGCGTGGTACTGCTCCGCAATGGAGGCGGGGGTGACCTTCTCCCGTTTCGCCCGCTCTGTGATGGGAGTGCCGTGAGAATCGGTGCCCGAGACGTAGATCACGTCGTAGCCGCAGAGTCTGCCAAAACGCGCCAGCACGTCGCCGGGGAGCAGTGCAGCCAGGTGGCCGACATGAAGAGAGTTATTGGCGTAGGGCCAAGCACCGCCGATAAAAAATCTTTTATTCATGATGGTATATCTCCGTTTCCGCAGATGCGATACTTGGACGCTTCTGCATCATTCATTTGCATATTTATTGTAGTATAGCACAAATTCGCAGAAAATTCAAGTATTTCCGAAAAATATCTCCCTCAACACACATAGTTTTGTCGCATTTTTCATAGGAATAAAGCAAATGCCCGCCCGATGGGAGGCTCACTATGGCAAAATTCAAGATCTTTCTACAAAACGTGCTCCTGCTAACCGCAACCTTCTTGCTGATGCGTTCGGTAGGGGTGTATTTCAACGTCTATCTCACCAACCGTCTGGGCGCTGACGGAATGGGGCTGTTCACCCTGACCGGTTCGGTGTACGGTCTGGCAATGACCCTTGCCACCTCCGCCGTCACCCTTGCTGCCACACGGCTGGTGTCCGAGGCAATGGGCGAGTCCACCGACGGTTCCGGAAAGGAAAGCGGTCGCATTCTCGCCGCCATGAAGGCGTGTATCGGCTACAGCCTCTTCTTCGGCACGCTGGCAGGCGGTCTGCTCTTTCTCTTCGCCGCGCCTATCGGAAAGGTCATCCTCTCAGACGAGCGGACCATCCCTTCCCTTTGGCTGCTGGCACTCTCCCTTCCCTTTCAAGCACTGACCTCGGCACTGTCGGGCTACTTCACCGCCGTGCGCAGGGTCAGCAAGAACGCTGTGACCCAGATCTTCGAGCAGGGGCTACGGATCGGTATTACTGTTCTGCTCCTGACCTATTTCACCTCGGGTGGGCTGGAGACCGCCTGTCTGTGGGTAGTGGCAGGCGGCGTAGCGGGCAATCTCTTCTCCTTCCTCTACTGCTTCTTCCTGTACGTTCGGGATCTCAGACGCTACCATCGGGGGCGAGTCGCCGATCCCGATGAGATGGCGCCTATGAAGAAAAAGCTGCTGGGGATCGCCCTTCCCGTTGCCTTTTCCTCTTACTTGCGACAGGGGCTGGTGACCATCGAGCATCTCCTGATTCCGTGGGGACTAAAAAAGAAGGGCGACTCCCAGACCGAGGCGCTCTCCACCTACGGCATCATGCAGGGGATGGCGCTCCCTGTGGTGATGTTTCCCTACGCCTTTCTGTCGCCCTTTTGCAATCTGCTGATCCCAGAGATCGCCGAAAAGCGGGCAGCTGGGGACACGTTGGGCGTACAGCGAATCACCGAGCGGGTCTTCCGCTTCGTGCTGGCGATGGGGATCGGCACGGCGGGGATCTTCCTCTGTCTCTCCTCGGAGCTTGGCACCGTCATCGGCGGCAGCCGCGAAGCGGCGGATTACATCCGACTGCTGGCACCGCTGGTGCCGATCATGTATCTGGACACTGCGGTGGACAGCATTCTGAAGGGCTTTAACGAGCAGCTGTTCTGTATGCGGGTAAACATTCTGGATGCGGCGCTGTCGGTTTTAGTGGTGTTAGTTCTGCTTCCGCGGGTGGGGATCTACGGATACATCATCGAGATCTTCGCCTGCGAGCTGATCAACGCATCGCTATCGGTGATGCGGCTGATGCAGGTGATGGAGATCAAGCTGTCGCCTTGGATGGTGCTTCGTCCGCTACTGGCGATCTTCGGGGCGACGACGCTCTCCCGGTTCATCTTTGCGGCAACGATCCCCTACGCCACCGACGGCTGGGTGCTGGCAGCCCACGTTTTGGTGATCGCTCTGCTGTATATGGGGTTTATGGCACTGCCGAAGGCCGTAGGAAAAGTGAAGCACATTTTCACGCCAAGACAGCAGACAACGGTCTTTACGCGGTAGGGGAGGGGCTTGCTCCTCCAGCATCGAGCGGTCTGCACCGACTCAAACTCTGCGCACTACTGTTCCCTTTTCCACCCGCTCGTAGGGCCGATTCACGAATCACTCGCTCTAAACGATTTGTACAAATTCCCACTCCGCGCACCCGCCCTCTTCAAAGGAACAAATCCCGACCTTCCGGTCGGGACTTGGAATTGATCTGCTGTCTTGTTACTTTCTGTGTGAACAGAGAAGTGTGGCAGTTGCTTCGCAACTGCTAAAGAATCACTCAAGGGAGGCGAAGCCTACGGTTTCTCCTCCCCTGAGAGCCCCCTCCAACTTCCCTCATGGTGCGCGAGGGATCAGCTATCTTTCAGAGTGTTCGCCTGTGCGTCGGGGCTTGGGGTCGCGTCTGATGTAGTTCCGCTATGCTGAACTGCGACGCTCCATGGGCATCGCCGTTTCCATATTCCACAGACGGATCATCTTTCTAAAAGGGTGTCGTGTATTCACACCCTCGTGGTTCTACTTCGTGGCAATCTTCACCTATACCAATCCGAAATCGTTTCCGATTCGAGCATTGTTCGTTCTAGATTTGTGCGAACACATCCCAAAGACGCCGCAAGTATTTGCGGCGTTTTTCTAAAAGTTCTTTGCCCCGCTTTCTTTCAAGAAAGCGGGCAGAGCTCGAGACGGAGTCTCGAATACATTCATTCTATTCCTCTAATAATTTGCTGAGCGTCAATCTGCACCCCAGCAGAGTTTCTGCAGCGGCGAGGCGGTCGCGGGCAATGTCGCGGCGGTGGGGTTCGATCTTGTCGGAGCGGACGGCGCGAAGCATCACGTTTTTCGGGGTCTCTTCGGGATCGATCAGCTCCACCGCTTCGGCACGGTAGCCGGCGGCCTCCAGATGGAGAAGACGGATGGCATCGGTAGCGGCGTCGCAGAATTTCTGCCCTAAGATGGAGTGACGAAGGATGAAGTCATTGTCTTCCGACTTCACCGTATGGAACAGCTCGTGGTGACAGCAGGGGGTGGAGAGGATCACTCGCGCACGCTTTTTGATGGCGTAAGCCAGCACGATGTCGGTGGCGATGTCGCAGGCGTGGAGCGAGATTACCAGATCGATGGCGGTGCCAGGATCGAACTCCATGATGTCCATGGCGAGGAATTCCAGCCCCTCACAGCCCAGCGTCTCGGCGGTCTCCTTGCAGTAGGCGATGACGTCGTCTTTTCGATCCACGCCGTAGAGGTGGACCTCCCTGCCCTTGACGGCGGTCAGGTAGTAGTAGACCGCGAAGGTCAGGTAGGATTTACCGCAGCAGAGGTCGCAAACGGTCAGCTTACCCTCGCGGGGAAGCTTGCCGTAAACATCGTCCAGCAGTTCAATAAAGCGGTTGATCTGGCGGTATTTGGCGCGTTTTTTGTCAAATACTCTTCCCGAGGGATCACAGACGCCCAGCCGGGAGAGGAAATCCGCGTGATCGGCGGCATCGATGAGGTAATGCTTCTCCTTGTTGTGGGAGCGCACCTCTGCCGCCTCAGCGGTAGCGGCAATCTTGCCCGAGATCAGCCATTTGCCCTTCTTGGTGCATCGCACCTGTACCTCTCCTCCGACGGCAAGGAGATTGATCTGCCCGAAGGTCGGTGCCATCTCGGTTACTTTTTCGGGGAGCGCGTCCATCGCCACGTTTTCGTGGAGGGCTTTGCCGTCGGTGAGGTAGCGGGTGATCTGCATCACCTTTTCCCCCTTCAGCAAAACGGGAATCGCCTCCGCTCTCCCCTGCGCGGGATCGGCAGGCTTGGAGAAAACGATCTTCCGCAAAGCGTGGGCGTGAGTGCGGACGGTCTCCTCCAGCTTTTGCAGTTCAGCGTTCATAGATCTTGTACCGATCCTCTCGGAGAATTTCGCAAAGCTCCTCCATGGTGGAGATCTTGCCGTCAAACTCGATGCCGGCGATCGCCACGTCCTCGGACTGATGGCAGTCCGAGCCTGCGATCTTGTGGAGGTCAAACTTCTCCGTCCAAGCCTTGGCGATCTCGTTGCGGCTGTCGTGACGGGGATTGCCGTTGTGAATCTCCATTCCGAACAGGCAGGCGGGATTTACCACCTTCATATGATTGCGGAAGGGGTGGGCTTGATAGAACAGGATCCCATTTTCGCGGGCGTAATGACCGAATTTTTCGGGTCCCCAACCGAAGATCTCCAGACAGTTTTCGGCAACCTCGTCGGGCATACCGTAGACCAAATAGTCGTTGGAGGAGCGGTCAAAACGCAACTCGTAGCCGCAGAGGACCAAAAATCCCCGCTCTTCACCGTAAGCACGCGCCTTCTCGTAGCACGCCTTGTAGTGGGCGAAATAATTCTCCTGCGGAATACCGTGACGGGAAAAATGCTCCGCCATATCGCGGGTGAAATGGTTGGTCAAAATGAATCCGTCAAAGCCCGCTTCGATGTAGCGGTCGATGGTCTCCTCTGCGGACATGTGTCCGCAGAGCGACAGGTCGGACGAGTGGACGTGTAAATCTATTTTCATGTGAGTATCCTCCGAAATAAGATGCTTCTATTATACATTTTTTTGCCCCTTGATGCAAGAACTTTTCGCAAAAATACTTGCTCTTTTCAAGGTTTTGTGCTACAATAACGGTATATTCACCATCCAAGGAGGATCCATGGAACTGATCGGCAGACTGATGGGATCGTCGGGCGGTCTCTACGAGATCAAATCGAATACAGGCGAGCAGATCTTCTGCCGTGCCAAGGGTGTGCTCCGTCACGACGCTCTGACGCCGCTGGTGGGCGATCTGGTGCGCCTGAATCGGGACGAAATGGGCAACACCGTCCTTGCGGACATCCTGCCCCGCAAGAATGCGCTGATCCGTCCGCCCCTTGCCAATCTGTCTCTGCTGTTCGTGGTGATCCCTACGAGGGCGCCCGCTCCCGACCTGTTCACGATGGACAAGCTCACCGCCATCGCCGTCTACCACGGCATCGAGGTACTGCCCATCGTCAGCAAGGCAGAGCTGGATCCCGAGAGAGCCGAGGAGCTGGCAAGGATCTACCGCACCGCCGGATTTACCGTCTTCGTCACCGACTCCCCCGCAGGACTTGGCGTGGAACCTCTTCGGGAAGCCCTTGCAGAAAAGCTCCGTCCCGTGGACGGGAACACCCCCATCTGCGCCTTCGCAGGTGCCAGCGGCGTGGGCAAATCTACCCTGCTCAACGCGCTCTTCCCCTCCTTCGCCCTTTCCACCGGTGAGGTCAGCCGCAAGATCAGCCGAGGCAGACACACCACCCGCGCCGTCACCCTCTACGAGACCGAGTACGGCGGTCTGGTTGCCGACACCCCCGGTTTTACCATGCTGGACTTCGTCCGCTTCGATTTCTTCGGCAAGGACGATCTTCCCTACACCTTCCCCGAGATCGAACGGGAGCTGGGCGGCTGCCGTTATACCAAGTGTACCCACACCAAGGAGCAGGAATGCGCAGTCATGGCGGCGAAAGCGGCAGGACGGATCCCCGAAAGCCGTCACGCCTCCTTCTGCGCCCTCTACGACGTGCTGAAGAATAAACACGACTGGGACAAAAAGAGCTGAGGCTGCATATACTCTCAGTAGAGGAAGTTTCAATAACTCCTCAATGGGAGGAATCGGTATGAAAATCGTCACCGTTCGCGCAAGAGGGATCTTAAGACCCATCCTGCGCCGCATCTTCAAAATCAAGAAAACATAGCAAAATGAGTATGGTCGGCGTCAAATCCGACCATACTGTTACATAAAGGAGCAAAATGGATATTACGTTTGCCATCTACACCTTGGGTTGCAAGGTCAATCAGTACGAATCTCAGGCACTTGCCGAGGAACTACTCCGGGCGGGACTCAGACAAGTCTCCTTCGAGGAGAGTGCCGACATCTATCTCATCAACACCTGCTCGGTCACCGCAGAGGGCGAGCGAAAGGTGCGGCAGATCATCCGCCGCGCCCATAAAACCGCCCCAAACGCCGCGATTATCGTAACAGGTTGTTACGCCCAGGTGGACGGCGATCGTCTGGCGTCCCTGCCCGGCGTGCGGTTCGTCTGCGGCAATCTCCGCAAGATGCGCGCCGCCGAGGTTGCGCTATCCATCGCCGACGGCTCATTTGACGGCTCCGCAGTGGAGGTCGCCTCTCTGGCGAACGCCGGATTTGAGAAAATGACCATCCGCCGCAGTGAACGCACCCGCGCTTATCTGAAGATCGAGGACGGCTGTGAGTCCCGCTGTGCCTACTGCATCATCCCCCGCGCCCGTGGTCCCATCCGCTCCAAGCCCCTTGCCGAGGTGGTGGAGGAAGCCCGCATGCTGGTAGAGGCAGGCTATGCCGAGATCGTTCTGACCGGCATTGAGATCTCTGCCTACGGCAAGGATCTTACCGAAAAGCTCCCCGATCTGCTCCGCGCGCTGGACGATCTGCCCGGACTGGAGCGGATCCGTCTCGGCTCGCTGGATCCCTCGCTGGTGACTCCCGCCTACACCGAGCTGCTAAGAGGCATCCGCCATCTGGCTCCTCATTTCCATCTGTCGCTTCAAAGCGGCTGTGACCGCACACTGAACGCAATGCGTCGCCGTTACAATATCGCTATGGTTCGCCGCAACGTGGACGCCATCCGGGCCGCCTTCCCCGACGCCTGCTTCACGGCGGACGTGATCGTAGGCTTCCCCGGCGAGTGCGAGGAGGATTTCGCCTCCACCGCCGCCTTCGTGAACTCGCTGGATCTGCTGGACTGCCACATCTTCCCCTACTCCATCCGTCCCGGCACCGAGGCGGCAGAAATGAGCGGACAACTTCCCGGCGACGTGAAGGAAGCGCGCGTCCACGCACTGGAAAAGGTGGTCACCGACAGTCGCCGCAGAGTGCTGGAAGCACAGATTGGCAAAACGCTCCCCGTCCTCTTCGAAGAGGAACGGGGTGGGTATCAGATCGGGCATACCGCATCATTTCTGGAAGTATCCGTCCCCGCCGACGAGCCGCTTCACGGCAGAATCCTGTGGGTGGAGCTTGCCGCCATCGAGGATGACCGTCTGATCGGGCGGCTGACCGACTGCTGATCTACATAAACTACACGACGAGGTGATCCTATGCCCTCCTTCTGGACCCATTTCGCCTTTGCAAGCGACTGCCGAAAGCGGTTATCCTCCCGCGTCGGCTACACTGCCGCAGGCACTCTGACCGCCGCAGTCGCCGCCTATCCTCACGCATTCTGCACAGGGATGCAGGGCCCCGATCCCTTTCTCTTCTATCTCCCCGCCGCCTTTCGAAAGCGTCGACTGTCTTCCGTCCTTCACACCGAAGAGACGGTAAGACTCCTCTGCCGCATCCTCGCCCGCGCCTACTCCTTTGCCGGTGAGGACCGACGGATCGCCCTCTCCTACGTCGCGGGATTTTTGGGACATTATCTTTTGGATAGCCACACCCACGCCTTTGTCTACGCCAAAGCGGGCATCGTGCGCTCCGCCGACAGCTTTTGCATCCACAATGCGCTGGAGGCTGATCTGAACCGCCTTGCGATCGAGCGGAGCTTCGGAAAGCGGCTGCGGGAGATGCCCCGTCCCCGCGCCTACGAATTGTCCCCTGCCGAAAGACGGGTGCTGTGCGCGCTGTATTCAGACCTCTTGGAGCAGGTGTACAAGATCCGATGCTCTCCCGCCAAGGTCGCCCGGGCGCTGTGGTCGGTACGCGAATGCTACCGCGTGCTGTACGATCCGCATGGCAGAAAGGCGGCTACGGTGCGAAAAGCGGAGGCACTTGCCGGACGAGCCTATCTCTCCCCGCTGTTTTTGGGCGAGAGCCGCTATTTTGAGGATCCCGCCAATCTGGAACGACATCTTTGGGTGGATCCCTTCACAAAAAAAGCGTCCCGCGCCACCTTCTTTGACCTCTACGACCGCGCACTCGAGGCATATATCCCGCTGATCAACCTGTTGGAGTCCCCCAATGCGTCCTGTCCTCGGGCGCGACGGGCATTACTGGAGAAGTTCTGCAAACGGGACTTCCACGGCGAGCCGCTCTCTCGAAAACAATAAAACCAAATGCGCTTCTTCAATGCAGAAGCGCATTTGGTTTTATTCCTCCATTGCGGGAAACAGAAGGGATACTACGGTCCCCTGCCCCAGCGTGCTGTCCAGCGTCATAGTAGCACCGTGGAAGGCCGCACCGTGCTTGACGATGGAAAGTCCCAGACCGGTTCCGCCGATTTCCTTAGAGTGACTTTTATCGACCCGATAAAATCGCTCGAAGACTCGCTGACGGTCTGCGTCCGGAATGCCGATGCCCGTATCGCGGACGGTCAGACGCACCTTTGCGCCCTCCTTCTCCAGCGTCACGAAGACCTCGCCCCGCTCTTTGTTGTATTTGATGGCGTTTTCCACCAGATTATAGATCATCTCGTCCAGGATCTGCGGCACGCCCATCACTCTGGCGGAAGACAGGCGGGTCTCCAGCGTCACTGAACGTTGCTCGGCATTGGGGATCAGCCGTTCCACCACCTGTGCGGTAACAGCGGACAGCTCAACCGTCTCTTTGGAACGCGGGACCGAGTTTTCGTCCAGCTGAGAGAGCTTCAGAATGTCGTCGATCAGTCCCAGAAGGCGTTGCGCCTCCGAATAGATCTTGCCGGCAAAATGACCGATATCCTCCGGACGGGCGATGCCCATTCGGATCATCTCGGCAAAGCCCGAGATGGAGGTCAGCGGCGTTTTTAGTTCGTGGGTGACGTTGGCGGAAAACTCCCTGCGGAGCTTTTCCCGCTCCTCCCGCTCGGTAACGTCCAAAATCAGCAATACCGCACCCACCGTTTCGCTCTTTTCGTGAACGGGATTGGCGATGATCTGATAGACGCGCCCGTCGTAATCCATCTGCTCGGCGCAGTGCCGACCGTCCAGCGCTTTGCTGATCGCCTTATGGAAGCCCTCGCTCTCGCTGAGCGTCAGCACGTTCACCGAAGGTTCGGCGTGGGCGGCATCCAGCAGCCGCAGAGCACCCGAATTGTAGGACAGCAGCGTGGCGTTACTGTCCACCACCAGCAGACCTTCGGTCATATTCTCGGTAATGGCGGCAAACTCCTTTTGCCGCCGCTTCAGCTGATCCATCTGCTCGCGAATCTGCTGATTCTGCTTTTCCAGCCGATCCAGCAGAGGTGTCAGCTCTTTGTAGGTCTTGCTCTGCTCGGGATGGGCAAAATCCAGTTTGTTCAGCGGTTCGGTCACTTTGCGGGCAATACCGTAGGACAGAAATCCCGACACGGTCACCACCACAGCGGCAACGATCAAGATGGGAGTCAACAGCCGCAAAAGCAAAGTCAGTATGGAATCGTGGGAGTCGGATACCCGCACCACGCTCCCGTCGGCAAGTCGGAGCGCGTAATTGGTGGTCTCGCGGGTCAGGGTGTCGGAATAGCGCACCGCCACACCCTCTCCCGCCTCCAGCGCCTCACGGATCTCTTCCCGATCCAGATGATTGCCGAGACTCTCGGCGGCAACGGTATTGTCGTACAGCACCGTTCCGTCGGCGGCGACCCAGGTAATGCGAGCGCGGGAGAATTTATTCTCCAGCTTATGCAGATAGTCCTCCCCTTCGCTCTCCAGTCCGCAGGCAATAAAGTACGCCTCGTCCTTCAACCGGACATCATACTGTGCCGTGAAATCATTATAGAGTACGGCAAGGCTCAGCAGAAAGCTGACTGCCAGAACTGCCAGCGCAACCAAGAAAATAGATCGGAAAATGCGTTTGGTCAAGAAAGAGGACTCCCTTCGGGTCAATTTTCGGTCACGGAATGGGAATTATCGCTGAATTTATAGCCGATGCCGCGAACGGTCTCGATCAGATCGCCACAGCTGCCCAGTTTGGTGCGCAGCGTACGGATGTGAACGTCCACCGTGCGGCTCTCACCGTCGAAGGAGTAGCCCCAGATGCGGTTTAACAGCTGATCGCGGGTAAAGACAATGCCGGGATGCTCCAAAAAGAGTAGCAGCAGATTGTACTCCTTGTTGGTCAGCATGACCTCACGGTTGCCGTCCATCACGATATGACGGGCGGTATTCAAATAGAGCGCACCCACGGAATACTCCTGCTGTTTGCTCTCAGACACCTTTTCGATGCGTCGGAGCAGCGCGCGAATACGGGCAAGCAGCTCCATAATGCCAAACGGCTTTGCCAGATAGTCGTCCGCACCGCTATCAAGACCTACTACCTTATCATACTCACTGCCCTTGGCGGTAAGGACGAGAATGGGAAGGTGTGCGGTATTATTATTGGAACGCAAACGCGACAGAATGGAGAGACCGTCTTCCTCTGGAAGCATAATATCCAGCAGCAGAAGATCGGGCGTAGCGTTCTCCATCGCTTTCCAGAAGACGGAGGGGCGGTCAAAGCCCTTTGCCTCCATGCCGTAGCTTTGGAGTGTATAGACGATCATCTCGCGAATGCTGGAATCGTCTTCTAAACAATAGATCATTGAAATATCTCCTTGATGGGTTAATTCAAAGGTCAGTATATACGACGGAGGTTAAATGTAAAATCACAGGAATGTAAAATCGAAGTAAAATGTGAAACTCTGTTTCTATTGTAGCGCATTTGAGGAATAAAAGCAAGGGGAAAAGTGAAATTTTCGAAAATATCTTGATGATGTACATCGAATAAAACCAGCGCCGCAAGCATTTGCGGCGCTTTCATTAAAGTTTTTGAAGATTGTCAAGAAACTTTTTTCAAAAAGTTTCTTGACCGGAGCTCGAGGCGTAGCCTCGATTGCATTTACTTCTTCAGCTTTGCCTGAGCCTTCAGACGAAGCTGGGTGTTGAGGATGGACTTTCGCAGGCGGATGGTCTGGGGAGTGACCTCGATCAGCTCGTCGTCAGCGATGAATTCGATGGCTTCTTCTAAGCTCATCAGGCGGGGAGGAGTGAGGATCAGCTTCTCGTCGGCACCCTTGGAGCGGATGGCAGTCAGCTGCTTGGTCTTGCAAGGGTTGACCGCGATGTCGCCCAGTTTGGGGTTCTCGCCTACGATCATACCCTCGTAAACGGGAGTTTGAACGCCCACGAACATGGCACCGCGCTCCTGGGTGTTGTAAAGACCGTAGGAGGTGGTGGTACCTGCCTCGGAGGCTACCAGCGAACCGGTGTAGCGAGCGGTGATCTCGCCCTTGAAGGGCTGATAGCCGTCGAATACTGTGTTAATGATACCCTCGCCACGGGTGTCGGTCATAAACTTGCTACGATAGCCGAAGAGGCAGCGGGAGGGGATGGAATATTCCATCTTGGTGCGGCTACCGTGGACGGACATATCGACGAGATCGCCGCGGCGCGCACCTAGCTTTTCCATAACCGCACCGGAGAATTCGGTGTCTACGTCGATGTAGACCTTCTCCACGGGCTCGTGGAGCTTGCCGTCGATCTCCTTGTAAATTACGCGGGGAGCGGAAACAGCCAGCTCGTAGCCCTCGCGGCGCATGGTCTCGATGAGGATGGACAGGTGCATCTCGCCTCTGCCCGCCACCTTGAAGGAGTCGGTGGTATCGCCGTCCGACACGCGGAGGGAGACGTCCTTTAAGAGCTCGTCGTAAAGACGCTTGCGGATCTGACGGGAGGTGACGAATTTGCCTTCCTTGCCCGCAAAGGGAGAGTCGTTGACCTGAAAGGTCATCTCCAAGGTGGGCTCGGAAATCTTCACGAAGGGGAGTGCTTCCACGCAGTCGGGGGAGCAGATGGTATCGCCGATGGTGATGTTCTCGGCACCCGAGAAGCAGACGATGTCGCCCACCGATGCGCTCTCGGTAGTGGCGCGGCGCAGACCGTCGAACTGGTACAGAGAGATGACCTTGGAACGGACGGGAGCGGCATCGGGATTATGATAGTTACAGAGCATAATATCCTGACCCACCTTGATAGAGCCGTTGTCGATGCGTCCGATGCCGATTCTGCCTACGTAGTCGTTGTAGTCGATAGAAGATACCAACATCTGCAGACCGTGGTTTTCATCACCCTCGGGAGCGGGCATATATTCCAGAATAGTGTCGAACAGGGGCTTTAGATCGGTGCCTTCGCCGTGAGGGTCGAGACAAGCGGTGCCCTGTCTGCCGGAGCAGAAGATCATGGGGGAGTCCAGCTGTTCGTCGGTGGCGTCCAGATCCATCAGAAGCTCCAACACCTCGTCGATGACCTCGTCCACACGGGCATCGGGTTTGTCGATCTTGTTCACCACCACGATGACGCGGTGGTTGAGCTCCAATGCGCGCTGAAGGACGAAGCGAGTCTGAGGCATAGGACCTTCTGCGGCATCCACCAGCAGGAGAACGCCGTTGACCATCTTCAGGATACGCTCCACCTCGCCGCCGAAGTCGGCGTGACCGGGGGTGTCGATGATGTTGATCTTCACGTCCTTGTAGTGGACGGCGATATTTTTAGCCAGGATAGTAATGCCGCGCTCCCGCTCCAGGTCGCCCGAGTCCATCACGCGCTCGGTGGTAGCCTGATTGTCACGGTACACGCCGCCCTGCTTGAGCATCTCGTCCACCAGCGTGGTCTTACCGTGGTCAACGTGGGCGATAATGGCGATGTTTCTGAGATCATTACGAACCATAGTTTTGTCTCCTGTATTATAGTTTTCTTGGATTTATGTGAATTTTTGGGGAATAGTGCGGATTGCTTGTTACTCTAAGGAAGCAATTCGGCTGTGCCAAATTGCATAAGGAGGAATTTGTTCCTTTGAAAAAAGACGAGGGACTTCGACAGATGAAACGGCAAATCCGCATCACGCAATTAACTTAGATATTATACCACAAAATTCACCGTCAGAAAAGAGTTTTTTCGAAAAAAATCGAAAAAGATTGCACAAATCGCATAGACAATCGGCGGAGATTATGCTATAATAGTACAAAACACACCTCGCGGAGGCTCCGTCTATGCCCTTTTGGAAGAAGAAAAAGAAAGAAGATTCCCCCGCTTTCCGCCGTCAGATGGCAGAAAAGATCGCGGGCAAGCATATCAAATACGTCACCGAGCGGATCGATAACGAGGACATTGTCATCGGCAGAGAAGGCTCTCTGTGTCTGCGAGACGGCGAGATGATCGTCTTCGCCTCGGCGGACATCCTCTTCCGTACCCCCGTGGACAGCCTTGCCGCATCCGAACTGATGAGCCTTGACGGCGTGATCCTCACGGGACCCGATCTGGAGCACGGCGGTATGGTGCGCACCGTCATCGCCTATTACCTGTATTACCGCTAATTGTAAAGGTTTTGGGATAAGCACACAAATATTGCGAATCCTATTGAAAAATCCGTTTCAATGTAGTATAATAAATGTAAACCGTCCAAAGGAGGACATCAAAATGGCTGATCAGAATACCCGCACGTTTACTATTCCCAGCGACCGAGAAGCGGAGATCCGTTCTACGCTCCAGGAAGTCTACGACGCGCTCAAGGAAAAGGGCTACAACCCCATCAACCAAATCGTAGGCTATATCCTTTCCGAGGATCCCACCTATATCACCAACTATAAGAATGCCCGCAGTCTCATCCGCAAGATCGATCGGGACGAGCTGCTGAATCTGTTGGTGAAGAATTACCTCAAGCTCTGATCATGAAGATCTACTCTATTTCCTGCGTCGATGACCTCCCTCACGACGGAGCTGTTTTCGTTGCGCTGGGAAACTTCGACGGCGTTCACCCGGGGCACGCCGCTCTGCTTTCTGCCGCGTGTGAGGGCGCACTCCGAACGGGTGCCGCCCCCGCCGTTTTCACCTTCCGCCAAAGCAAAGCGCCTGCCGTTACGACTTTGGAGGAACGCTTGACTGTTTTCAAACAAGCGGGTATCGAAGCGGTCTTCGTTGCCGATTTCCAAGCCTTTCGGGAACAGTCTCCCGAGGGGTTCGTCCGCCATACCCTCAAAGGAATCGGTGCCGCAGGCGTGGTCTGCGGCTTCAATTTCCGCTTCGGCCACCGCGCCGTCGGTAATGTGGAGCTGCTGACCGCCCTTGCCTCCGCCGAAGGAATGGACTGCAAAGTGATCGCGCCCGTCATCCGGGACGGGATCACCGTCAGCTCCACCGAGATCCGCCGCCGCCTGACCGAGGGTGATCTTGCAGGCGTCTCGTCCCTCTTGGGCAGACCTTGGTCGGTGACGGGTGAGGTGGTTCACGGCAGATCGGTGGGCGGCAAGATCCTGTCCTCCCCTACCTTGAATCTACCCATTTCGAAAGACCGTTTGCTTCCGCCCTTCGGCGTCTACTTTACCGAGGCGGTCATCGACGGCATCGCCTATCCTGCCGTCACCAATCTGGGCGTCCGCCCCACCTTCGGGGAAAGCGAAGTCCTCTGTGAGACGCACCTGTTGAACGCATCGGGCGATTTTTACGGCAAAACCGTGGAGATCCGCTTTTTGAACTTCCGCCGCGCCGAGCGGCGTTTTGCATCGGCAGAGGAGCTTGCCGCCGTTATTGCGGAGGACATCGCCGCCGCCCGCCGATATTTCAGATGCCCGGATCCGTTACTTTCGGGTATACGAGGATGATGATCCATGAAACATAGATTGCTATCGATCTTTACCGTTTTGCTGGTGGTGTGGCTGATTTGTCTGCCGATAACGGCAACCGAAGCGCCCGCATCCACCGCCGCTCCCGAAGCGGAGACTGCTCCCAAAGAGCCGACTGAAGCGAATCTGTCGAATGCCGACACCGTTCTGCTCTACTGTCTGGAAACCGACACCGTCCTGCGGGAAAAGAACGCCGACGGGCAGGTCTATCCCGCTACGGCAGTGAAGCTGATGACCGCCCTGCTCGCCTACGAGACCATTGAGGACCTGACTACCCCCATCACGGTCACCGCCGAGATGCTGGAAGGCGTCAGCGGAGGCTACTACGGCTTCAAGGCAGGAGACACGGTATCCCCCGAGGATCTGATCAAGCTGCTCCTGCTTCGCAAAAGCAATGACGCCGCGCTGATCCTTGCCCATCTGTCGGCGGGCGGCGCGGATGCATTCGTTACCGCAATGAACAAAAAAGCGGAAGAGCTGGGGATGGAGAACACCTTTTTCGTAAATCCCATGGGTCTGCACGACGGAGGAATGACCACAACCGCCCGGGATCTGCTGAAGCTTTCGCTGGAGTTTTACAGTTGCACCCAGCTTCATAACTGGTCGGGTGCCGCATATCTGCGCTGTGATACGCTCAGCGCGGGAACCATCTACAATAACAACTTTTTTTTGAGCCGCTACTACAATGGAACCGGCGTCTCCTATCTGTTTGACGCCGTAGACGGTATGATCAACGGCGGGACCTCTCAATCGGGGGAAGTCCTCATTACCTCCGCTACTTACAAAGGACTCCATTATATTGTGATCCTTCTGGGCGGCAAGACGGTGGACGGTCTGCCCACCTGCTATGATATCACCCAGGATCTGATCGAGAAGGACACCCAAAACTTTCGCTACACCAAAGTCTTGCTTGACGCCGAGGTGGTCTGCGAGCTGCCCGTGAAGCTGGGTAGCGGCGCGGATTCTGCCGCGGTTTTCCCAAAAGAGACGCTGGAATATTATCTGCCGCGGTCGCTGGATCTCTCCAAGATAGAGAAAAAGATCGATCTGACGGTGGAGGAGCTGGAAGCCCCCGTAGAAGAGGGAGACGTGGTCGGCACCGTTGCCGTTTACCTGGACGGCAAGCTACTGGGTGAAACCGAGCTGGTAATCCGCAGTAATATCACCCGTAGCGGTACCGATTACCGTATCTCGCAGATCACCGCATATCTCAGCAGCCGCCGCTTTGTGGTGATCGCGCTGGTGGTGATCGGTCTGTTCATCATTTACTTCATCATCAACGCTATCTACCGCGAGCAGGTGAAGAAGAAGTACCGCCCCGATCGGGAGTAAGGAGACGAAGATGAGAAAGCTCGCTTCCCTTTTGCTGACGCTCTTGGTTTTGGTGTCAGTTCTGCCCACTGCGGTAACGGCAGAATCCTCCGAGCCTTCGGTAAAGCTGATCGTCCCCGAAGGACGAGTCCCGCTGGACGAGCCTATCGAGATCACTCTTGAGCTGTCAGGGCTGGATGAGACAGTGGAGCGAGTGGTCGTTGGCGGTCCCGGATTCAAAATTTCAGACGGGATGGGGTACACATACAAGATCGAAGCGAAAGATCTGCCCGCAGAAGCATTCGGCGACGGCACCTACCGAAAAACGCTGGCTCTTGTTTGGAGTGCGGGCGATGCTTTGCACGACACCGTAGTGTCAGCCTCCCTGCAGGGTGACGGTTACGGCACCATCGTAGAAAACGACGATGGCGGATATACTATGCACAATCCGTATTCCGCCTCCTATTCGGTTGTTCACAATGGAGAATACATCGCTTTCAGCGCCGTTTCCGAGGAGGACGCGGCGGCAAAGCTGGAGGTCGTCCTCTGGCCTTGGATCGTGGGAGGCGTCAGCGTTGCGCTGCTGGCGACGGTCGGAATCGTCGGAATCGTATATCGACTGAGAAAGATCAAGAAATCCAAAACCGAAATTGACACATAAAAGAGTCCCCAACGCTGTTGCGTGAACGCCACGGCGTTGGGGATTGACTTTTACGGAAATCCTCATCGCAACGCAGAAACGCACGAGCGGGAGGAGCAAGCCCCGCCCCTACAGAGATAAGGCGAACACCTGTCACCAACCTTGTAGGGACAGACCTCCCGGACTGTCCGTTCTGAACGATCCGCACAGGGTGTCGTTCGGTGCGATCCATTCGATGCCGCCTTCGGCGGCGCGGACAGGACGCTCCTTACGAGGACGCCCGTCTCTACGAGGATAGCGGTAAATGTTCGCCTAATCATACGAAAGCAAACCCTCTTTTTTCAAAGAGGGTTTATCTGTATTCGGTTATACTACCATCACGACGATCGCGAAGGCGATCTGCAGGATCAAGAGCAGCGGAACAGTAATGGTGAACTTCAGATGCTTAGTCTTGTGACGGAAGAGCTGCATAGCGAGGAACGCGCCCAGTGCGCCGTAAAGTGCGGCTACCGTGATCAGGTTTGCCTCGGGGATGCGCCATTGTCCGTTTTTAGCGTAGCGTTTGTCCAGACCGTACATGACAAAGGCGATCAGATTGATGACGCCCAGGATAATGAGAACAACGAGGGCGTGTGCCTTCAGAAAAGAACCCACGGCACCCAGTAGCAGAAGAATGTTTTCCATCGCTTACACCTGTACAAATCCCAGTTTTTTGTAGACCTTGCGCATGGTCTTCTTGGAGCGGTAGGCGGCAACCTCCGCGCCGCGCTTCATAATGGACTCCAGATATGCTTTGTCCGCCATTAGACGGTTGAACTCCGCTTGCACGGGTGCCAGCTTATCGGCAACCGTCTCGCCCACCGCCATCTTGAAGTCGCCGTAGCCCTTTCCGGAAAACTCCGCTTCGATCTCGGCGTGGGTCTTGCCGGTGAAGCAAGCGTAAATGTTCATCAGATTGTTGATGCCGTCCTTGCCCTCTGCAAAACGCACCACAGTGTCGGAATCGGTGACCGCCCGCTTGAACTTGCGGATGATGTCGTCCTTCTTGTCGAGGATGGCAACATAGCCGCCCGGGTTCTCGTCGGATTTGCTCATTTTGCGGGTGGGATCGGTAAGCGACATAATCTTGGCACCGGTCTTGGGAATAAAGCCCTCAGGCACCTTGAAGGTGTCGCTGTAGAGGCCGTTGAATCGCTCGGCGATGTTCCGCGCCAGCTCGATGTGCTGCTTCTGATCCACGCCCACGGGAACCAGATCGGTCTGATAGAGGAGAATATCCGCCGCCATCAGGGTAGGATAGGTGAACAGACCCGCGTTGATATTGTCGGCGTGCTTCGCAGACTTGTCCTTGAACTGGGTCATTCTACCCAGCTCACCAAACTGAGTATAGCAGTTCAGCACCCAACCAAGCTCCGCGTGGGCGGGATTGTGGGACTGAACGAACAGAGTGGATTTTTCGGGGTCGATGCCCGCGGCGATGTAGACCGCCAGGGTCTCGTAAGTGCGGCGGCGCAGCTCTGCGGGCACCTGACGGACGGTGATTGCGTGCATATCCACCACGCAGTAGATGCAATCGTACTCATCGGCAAGGGACACCCAGTTCTTGATAGCACCCAGATAGTTGCCGATGGTGAGCAGACCGCTGGGCTGCACACCCGAGAAAATGACCTTTTTAGCTTCGGTCTGATTGTTTTCCATAATAATTACCTTCTTTCGTAAAATCCCGTGCCAAAACAAAAATCGCCCCTGACGAAAGTCAAGGACGGAGTGATCCGCGGTGCCACCTTGGTTCGGGACGAGCTGTCCCGCGCTTTTGCACGGAAAGTGCTGTATTTTTATGAAACCTCCCATGTCCCAACGGAGTTCCCGCTTCGGTCTGCCGGCTCACACCATCCCGGCTCGCTTTGAGACTTCTACGCTCCAACATGATCATTGGTCTACTCAAGTGTAACACAAAGCGTCCCGATTGTCAAGTCCCTGCGGACAAGTTTTGCCCCTTCATTCAAAATAATTTTACAGAGTTCATCTCCTCTTTTCGGAAAAAGCGGCGAAAAGATATTGAAAAAAAGGCAAAACTGTGGTAGAATATATGATACCCTACGAAAGCGAGGATAATCCATTGCAAAACGAATACGATCCTTATGAAGAAAAAAAGCCCCATGGTCCCGTGTTTAAAGTGTTCAAGTGGATCGGCATCCTCTTGATGCTTGCATTCTTCGGTCTGCTGTTTTTCCGGATGTGCATAAAAGAAGACCCTGCCGACGCCAAAGTCTTCCTTTGGACTGACAATACCTTGAAGGCATACGAAGCGTGGAAGGTGGACGACGACCGTCAGTGGCAGGATTTTGCCTACACACAGGAGAGCAGCTACCGTATCTATAACGAGGACACCCGTACCAGCACCACTTACAGCTACGATACCTTCTCTTGCCGGGAAAATACCTACTCCGGTGACGGTTCTGCTCCCGAAAACAGAAAACAATTCATCCACTATGGGCAGTTCCATACCTCAAATCCCGTTTATATTCCCTCTGCAGGCGAGTTGCAGATCACCATCCGCGTCAACGACGAGGGCATGAAGGAGCTGATGGAGACCTACAGTCTGGAATCGGAGCCTGCGGGAGAGCCATTCGTCTACGCCATTTATGACGGAACCAATTATCACACCGATTACAGTTTCACTACCGCCGAGCGCTTCACCTACACCTATCGCCGCCTGACCTTCTCGGGCATCGACTATACCACCGCTGACGAGTTGGAGCTGATGATCTACTACGCCGGCGACGGTACCGTCGACCTGACCGATCCTTATGAATATCTCACCGTTTATTTATCCGATATTCCCGTGACGAAATACGATATGGATGACGCTAAACCCTTCGAACTCACTAAGAATTTGCAAAAGCCTCCGTATGTAGTGATCAAGAACGGAACAGAAGAGGAATAATGATGACACTCACCGAAAAAGATACTATCATTGCATACCGTTGCCCACGCTGTGGCGCGGGCGTGCTGAGCGTCCCCGGTATCTTCTCGCTGACAGGCGATCTCCTAAAGCTCAAATGCTCCTGCGGCGAGAGCGAGCTCAACATTGAGCGCCGCTCCGACGGCAGGATCCGTCTGGCGGTTCCCTGCATCGTATGCGCGAAGCCCCACATCTTCGTACTGGGTCAAAGCAGTTTTTCACAGCGCGCAGGCGGCGTATTCCGTCTTCCCTGCCCGTATACAGGGCTGGATCTCTGCTTCGTGGGCGGCAAGAACGCCGTTCAGGACGCTCTGCAGGAGGCGGACGACGATCTCCTTGCCCTGATGCGAGAGGCGGGGCTAGAGGACATCGAACAGCTCCACGCCGGCGACGAGATGCTGGAAGCTAGGGAGCAGGATCCGCAGGTGGCCGACATCGTCCGCTACGCACTCCGCGAGCTGAATGACGAGGGCAAAATCACCTGTAACTGTCAGAACAACGCTATTGCCGACTACAAATTCCGTCTCCACGACGGAAAGGTCACCGTCTGGTGCGAGGAGTGCGGTGCCACCGTAACTCTGCCGCTGGCAGGCGTGACCATGGCAGAGGATTTTCTGCAGAGAGACTCTTTGGAACTTAGTTGACCCCCGATCCTCGGTTTTGCCGAGGATCTTTTTTTGTCAGACGGCGGAACACTTCGGAGCGATCTCCATATGATAGTAGAGGAGAGGGGAAATCCTCTCACTGCTAAAATTCAAGGAGATCTAAAATATGAGCTGCTTCTGTAACCTGTTTGATAATTCCACCGTATGGCTGATCATCATCGCGCTGATCCTGCTGTTCTTCTTCTGCAACAACGACGGCTACGGCACCTATAACAACAACGGTTGCGGCTGCAACAGCTGCGGCAACTACAACAACAACGGCTGCGGCTGTGGCTGCAACTAAGTAAACGGGCTTTGCCCCCAGCATCATCCAAAAAACTCCGACGGAAACGTCGGAGTTTTTTCAAAGGCTTAATCCATCCGGAACTTGGCATCACCGGAGGCAGTATCGATCTCTACCTTCATGGAACCGTCGCCGTACACTGCAGCATCACCTTGATAACGGATCGCAAAATCAAAGATCAAGTCCCCCGATGCGCTATCCATCTCTGCGGTAAGACCCGGCAAATCGGACGGAAGGGTTA
Organism: Clostridia bacterium; assembly: GCA_017463445.1. Classification (GTDB taxonomy): domain Bacteria; phylum Bacillota; class Clostridia; order Oscillospirales; family CAG-272; genus CAKSQF01. The sequence goes on along the minus strand of JAFTPF010000005.1, from coordinate 23,801 downwards.
CCGTTACATTGCCCGACGCGCTATCGATCTCAAGAGTACCGGCGGGAGCGGTCAGGTGCAGTTCGATATTTCCCGAGGCGGTATCCGCTTCCAGCGATCCCAGGCTGCCACTATAGAAGAAGCTACCCGATGCCGTGTCGCACTCGACCATTCCGCTGACCGTGCAATCGGTAAACGATTGTTTGGCGCTGGCGCCGTCCAGCTCCAGCCGCTCTGCCGTAAGATTCGCGCCGTACAGATCGCCGGAGGCGGTGTTCAGTTCAATCGCGTCAGCAGTGATATTACTCAATTTTACGGCTCCCGAGGCGGTATCCACCGACAGCCGACGGGCGCGCAGATCACCTGCGGTCACGGTAGCGGATGCCACCCGCACCTCTACCGTCCCAAGCTGCTCGGCAAGGGAAGCCGGGATCGTCAGCGTCAGCGATTTATCGGGATAGTTCCAGTTGAAAATCGACAGCAGAGTACCATTTCTTCTGCCACATCGGATCCTCAGCGTTTCATTTTCCACCTTCCAGTGGATTATCTCGTTCTCATCCGACGCATTGCTAACATCCTCGGTCAATTCAATGGAAGAGCCTTCCCCCACTCTGATCGTCACACTGCCTGCTCCCCAGCCGAGGTCGATATTCGTAACACCGTCAGCAGACAGGGTAGTATTCCCCACAGAATAACTGTCATCCTCGGCATATATACCGTTTGTGAACAGATCACCCAAAAAGCCATCCAACCAGCCGCTGTGATCCAGCATCATCGCGCCTACCAGCAGATTGCCCAGCAGCAAGCAAACGACGGCATTGACGACAATAGTCAATCCGGGACGCTTCATTGTACATCCTCCTCTCGATTGTTATGACCAATCCAAAAACACGCGCGAATGATCCGATTGACGCAACTGTCCATAGGCCATATCAGCCAGGTGTAGACCCAGCCGCCCGTCCAAAAGCTGATCCCCAGGTATACACCCAGCGTCACCAGCAATACTACGATGCGGATTGGTTTATAGATGCCCATCATTTCCTCCGGCACCTCACTGTGGCGAACCGATGTCTGCTCCTCAATTTCTGCGGGAGGCTGAGTACCCTTAAAACTGGCACTGAGAATGATCAGTACCACCGAGATCGCCCAGGTCGCAAACATGGCTGAGACTGCCAAGCCTTCAGAAATATTTGCCAACAGCAGCATCGGTATCAGTCCCCAGACGCATCCGCCGACGCCCAGTCCCAGCAGAAGCTTGCCTTTGGCGTTGTTCCAAGGCAGGCTAAAACCGGAAGCGACGATCATGGCGGTGGCGAGTCCACAGGCAACGAACAGGAGCGATACCGCGATCATCACGGGAACGCCTGCTACGGTAAGAATGGGACCCACGGGAGACAAAATATAAAGCGCAACTGCAGCGGCGATCAGCAATCTTTGAACGGTCTTGCCTTTTCGCACTTGTTCGGCAGGATACTTGACCGTGCGCTCGTTTTCAGATTCCGGAACAGGCTCTGTCGGAAACGGTGCGGGCGTCGCTCCGGGCACGATCTTCTGCGCTTCGCCAAACAGCTCGTCAATATCGCCGATACTGTCCACCGTTATACGGACGGCATCGGCTTCGGACAATCCGTCTGCCAAAAGATCGTCGTATTTTGCAGTAAGATTCTCTATGATCTCGGTCTTTGCCGCCAGCGCAGCGGGCGTATTGGGCGTACCCGCAAACACTTTGTCCACGGCAGCGTAAAGTTTTTCGTATCTATCCATTATGATTTGCTCCTTTCAGAATGATGCGGTCGAGAAGGTCCCGCGCGGCGATCCAATCCCTGCGCTGAGCGGCAAGGGCTTCCCTGCCCGCTTCGGTGATGCGATAGTAACGCCGTCTCGCGCCGCGCACTTCACTTCCCCAATATGAGGAGATATACCCCGCCTCCTCCATGCGTCGGAATGCACAGTAAAGCGTGGCTTCTTTCAGTTCATATTCTCCTCCGGACAGGCGGGAGATACCTTTGTTGATCTCGTAACCGTAGCTGTCCCCCTGCTCGAGGAGTGACAGAATGATAGTTTCGGTGTTTCCGCGCAGCAGATCGGATGTGACGATCATTGCTTTTCCTCCCTTCGTTTGGTCTTCGTGTTTGCATTATAACACACGATACCTCGCCTGTCAAGGTATTTCTTGAAAATAATGCAAATATTTTTTTCGAACACAACATAAAAAGGGAGGCAATCGTTTGCCTCCCTCAGCGTGTCGAAAAAAAGTCCTTATCAAAATCGAAGGGAGGGCGAAACCATCTCAAACGCCGAAGTTTTCGCCCTCCCTTCGAGCATCCCACCCACTTCCTTGGCTGGCGGCATTCTATAATTGTACTTTATCGACAAACTGAAGGGAGGCAATCGCTTGCCTCCCTTTGTGGGATATGATATTACAGACGGTATTCCGCCTTGCAGAGATTGTATTCCTCGGCATATGCGGTTCCGGTGCCTTCTTTTACGCTGGAAAGATACTCGTGGGTATCAAAACTGCCCTGTTCGGACTCGATGATGGCAACGGCGATGTTGGAACAGTGGTCGGAGATGCGCTCGTAGTTGGTTAAGAGATCGGAGAGGACAAAGCCCAGCTCGATGGTACAGTAACCGTTCTTCAGACGGGCGATGTGGCGGTTCTTGATGTCGGAGATCAGCTGGTCGATGACCTGCTCCAGCGGTTCCACCTTGGCTGCCAGTGCAACGTCGTTCTTGTCGTACGCTTCTTCGGTGCGGGCAAGAATCTCGCTCAGCGCACGCTTCAGCACGGCGATCTCACGGTTTGCCTCATCGGAGAAGGAGATCTGCTTTTCGTGCATCTCTTTCGCAACGCCCATCAGATTCACGGCATGGTCACCCAGACGCTCAAAGTTGCCGATGGTGTGCAGCATACGGGAGACCTGTCGGCTGTCCACATCGGAGATCTCTTTGGCAGAGATCTTTACCAGATAGGAGCCCAGCTTGTCTTCGTACTTATCCAAACGATCTTCTCCCGCAAGTACCTCCTCACACCCGGCGGACGTGTAATCCTGCATCAGAACGAAGGATTGCTTCAGGGTGTCGAAGGCGGCATGGCTCATCTCCACTGTTTTACGGTTGCACTCGGAAACTGCTACGGAAGGTGTGTTGAGAAGACGCTCGTCCAAGAAGCTGGCTTCCTCTGCCTTCTTACCCTTTTCCTTGATGACGATATACGCCAGCTTCTCCAGCAGTTTGGTGAAAGGGATCAGCAGAATAGTGGTGAGGATATTGAAGATAGAGTGGATGATAGCGATCCAGGCTGCATTGATGGGCTGATCGATGAAGGAGAAGTCCACAACCAGGTGTACTATGTAGAAGGCGGAGAGCCAGATGGCAGTCCCGATCAGATTGAAGGAAATGTGAACGATGCTGACGCGCTTAGCGTTACGGTTTACACCTACCGAGGAGATCAGCGCGGTAATACAGGTACCGATATTCTGACCCATAATGATCGGAATGGCGTTGCCAAAGGTGATAGCGCCGGTAGTGGTGAGACCCTGCAGAATACCGACCGATGCGGAAGAAGACTGAATGATAGCAGTGAATACTGCGCCTACCAGTACGCCCAGCAGAGGATTGGAGAAGAGCGTAAATACCTTGGCGAAGGAGGGGCTGTCCTTCAGAGGCTCCACTGCGCCGCTCATCAGCTCCATACCGTTCATCAGTACGGCAAAACCCAGCAGGATCGAGCCAATGGATTTTTTCTTGTTGCTCTTGGACATCATCACAAGACCGATGCCGAGAAGCGCCAGAAGAGGAGCGAAGGAAGAGGGCTTGAGCATCTTGATCAAGAAGGAATCGCCCTCGATGCCCGTAAGAGAAAGGATCCATGCAGTAACGGTGGTACCGATGTTGGAGCCCATGATGACACCGATGGACTGCCCCAGCTGCATGATACCCGAGTTGACCAGTCCCACCAGCATAACGGTGACGGCGGAGGAAGACTGGATGACGGCGGTAATGCCCACACCCAGAAGAAGTGCTTTGAAGTGATTGGAGGTCATTTTGCGGAGCAGCTCTTCCAGTTTACTGCCGGCGAGCTGTTCGAGGCCGGAGGACATCACATTCATACCAAAGAGGAAGAAGGCAAGTCCACCCACTAATGTAAAGACCGAGAAAATATCCATGATTTCTCCTTCGTTGTCATATTTTTTACTATTTTGACATACTGTTTACGATTATATCTGAGTTATGTAAAATCAAGAAGCAGAACATGATTAAATCTTTGTAAAATGAAAATTAAAGCAGTTCCGCATTGTTTCGCAAAACTGCTTTAAAAAATAGAGCCCCCACGTTTGTGGGTGGCTCTGAATGGATCATTCAAATGCAGTGAAGCCGAAAGCATCGAGAGATACGCCGGGAACATTGCTCTGGGTGTAAATATCGAACCAAGTTAGCAAGCTGTCGAGTCCCAGATGATACAGCTCCAGAAGAGAACTCTGGTTCCAGTAATCGCCCTCATAGGAATCGTAAGTCAGCGGATACGTTTCGGTGTAAGCGTAAGCATTGAGCGTACCCGACGTGGTATTCTGATCGTATCCGTCTTCATAGATACATCCGTAAAAATACTCGGAAGGATCACCGGACAGATCGATCAGCACATACATCACTGCGCCGTCATCGAATTCCCAATAGGCGTCAATATACAGGTACTCATCCTCCAGATCGTAGGAGATCGTGTAGGTGGCATTATCGCTGGTATATTCGAACCAAACGTCCGTATCGGAATAGGAAGTATAATTGCTATCAAGCCATTCCAGAAGAGTGGTGTACGGATCAGCGGACTGCTCGTAAAACTGTGCCATAGTGAGCGGGGTTCCGAACTCCAGATTGTCGATCTCGGCGGTAAAGACCGCAAAGTTCAGATTCTGGGATTCCATGATCCCCCAGGTGTTGATGCCCACCACTTCGCCGTATTCGTTGATCAGAGGACCTCCGGAATTTCCGTTGGTAATGGAAGCATCGTGCTGAATATGGCTGACACCGTCCACTACGCGGTTAAAGTATGTAACGATTCCCTGAGAGAAGGTGTTGGTCATTCCTCTGGAGGAGCCGATGGCGTAAACGGTACTGCCTACCGCCAATTCTTCTGCGCAAAGGGGTGCGTACGGGCAATTGGTGGCGTTGATCTGCAGTACTGCAAGATCGATGGTCGCATCATACGCCAGCACCTTCTGGATAGTGTACTCGCGGCTGTTGATGGTAATGACGGCAGAATACGCTCCCTCGATCACGTGAGAGTTGGTAATGATCTTGCCGTCGCTGCTGACAACAAAGCCGGTACCTAGCCCCAGCGCTGTTCCGCTTCGGTCGTAGGTGACGATCTCTCCGACATATTGGAGCGCCTGCGCGTTGATCTGGGTAGCGGTATAGGGCTCCAGCGTGTAGGATTCGGTGGTATAATCACCGCAATACACACAAGCCATTTTGCGAGTGCCCGCCGACACACAGGTCGCCTGCTTCGTAATACTTTCGTCGCTGTAATCGTGCGCCGTTCTGCCCAGCACGTCCTGCGGCTCGATCACGGTATTACAGACAGCGCAATGACTTCCGGCAGTAAGTCCGGTATAGGAACAGGTGGGTGCGACGGCTTGATCCTCCACCACAGAGTGATCGGTAGTGGGCAAAGCGGAGTATTCACTTTGTCCGCACAGCAGCGTACAGACCCGCACCATGCGACCTTCCTCCGCACAAGTAGCGGCTTTATCAAGGGTCCAATCCCCGAATTGGTGTTCGCAGTCGTAATCGTCGGTTTCCGAAGATTGCGTTTCATCCTCTTCTTCATCGCCGAAGATGGAATCAAACGATGAATCGTCATCGTCGTCAGAGTGACGCCGATTGCTACGGTCGGATTCGGAGCTGCATCCGGCAAACACCATCGCCGCGATCAGTCCTATCCCCAAAAGCACTAACGCTTTTTTCATATTCACACTCCCAAACCTCAAAGTTTATATGCGTCCAAACACTTCTTGTACTCGTTTTCGAAATCCACGTCGCCGCGCTTGATCCCAGAGAGATACTCGTGCGTCTCAAAACTACCCTGTTCGGATTCGATGACGGCTACGGCAATATTGGAGCAATGGTCGGAGATGCGCTCGTAGTTCGTGAGCAGATCGGAAAGGACAAAGCCCAGCTCAATGGTGCAATAACCGTTCTTCAGACGGACAATGTGACGGTTCTTGATATCGGCAATCAGATGGTCGATGACCTGCTCCAGCGGCTCGACCTTGGCAGCGAGGGCGCTGCTGTTCTGGTCGTACGCCTCTTCGGTACGGGCAAGAATATCTGCCAGCGCACTCTGCACCACTGCGATCTCGCGGTTTGCTTCGTCGGAGAAGGAGATCTGCTTTTCGTGCATCTCCTGCGCTACCTTCATCAGATTGACAGCATGGTCGCCCAGACGCTCGAAGTTACCGATGGTATGGAGCATACGGGAGACCTGACTGCTGTCAGCGTCGGAAATTTCCTTGGCAGAAACTTTGATCAGGAAGGAGCCCAGCTTGTCCTCGTATTTGTCCAACTGATCCTCGCCTGCCAGCACTCTTTCGCAGCGCTCGGGCGAATAATCGGTCAGAAGCTGGATCGATTCGCGAAGTGTGGAGCAAGCGATCGTGTTCATCTCGACAGTCTTGGCGTTACATTCGGAAACTGCAATGGAGGGGGTGTTCAAAAGACGCTCGTCCAGGAATACCTCTTCTTCCTTTTCGGGGGAAGCTTTGTCCCTAATCAGGAAGCGACCCAGCTTCTCCAGCTGTTTGGTGAAAGGAAGCAGTATCACGGTGTTCAGCACGTTGAAGACGGTGTGCACGATTGCGATAGTAACGGGAGTGACGTTATCGTCCAAGAACTCAAAACCGATGAACAGGTTCAGACCATAGAACACCAGCGACCATACCACGGTACCGATGACCTTGATAGCAGTGTGTACCACTGCTACGCGGGTGGCGTCCTTCTTGGTCGCACCCAGCGCGGAGATCAGTGCGGTGATACAGGTACCGATGTTCTGACCCATGATGATCGGAATCGCTGCACCGTAGGGGATGGCAACCGAGATAGACAGTGCCTGCAAAATACCAACCGATGCGGAGGAGGACTGGATGATCGCAGTCAGAACGGTACCAACCAAAATACCTACAACGGGGTCGGAGAAGGTGACCAGAAGCTCAGCAAACCACTGCTGGTTGCCGAGAAACTCCATGGCGTCGCTCATGGTATCCATGCCTGCCATCAGTACGGCAAAGCCCAGAAGGATAGTAGCCACCGATTTCTTGCGGTTGCTCTTGGACATCATAATAATGGCAATACCGATCAGCGCAAGAATAGGCGTGAAGGATGAGGGCTTGAGCATCTTGAGCGCAAAGGCTGCCCAAGGATTCATTTCACTTCCGCCCAATTCTACGCTGGTCAGCGACAGGATCCACGCGGTCACCGTAGTACCGATGTTGGCACCCAAAATGACGCCGATGGTTTGTCCCAGCACCATAACGCCCGAGTTGACCAGACCCACCAGCATAACGGTTGTGGCAGAGGAAGACTGAATGACGGCAGTAATACCTAAGCCCAAAAGCATTGCTTTGACTTTGTTGGAGGTCATTCCGCGGAGGATCTGCTCCAGCTTACTTCCTGCCAGCGATTCCAGACCACCCGACATGACGCTCATACCGTAGAGGAAGAAGGCGAGACCACCCAGTAGCGCAATTACGTTAAAAATCCAATCCATAATAACTCCTTCATTTATACATCAGAATTTTGTACATCCTATTATTTAATATATCAAATCTATGTAAAATCCGATAGAGTAGCTATGTAAAATCCATGTAAAATTGTAAAATCATTTTACATATTTGACGGTAAAATACTCCTGCCCGCCGCTTGGGATCTGCCGCACGACGGGCAGGAGGAATTTATTTAGTCCACTCGGAAACGCTTGCCTTGAAGGCTTCCATGGTGGCTTTGCAGCAGTTCTTGCATTTGCCGTTGACCAGCAGGTAAAGCTTGATCTTGGGCTCGGTGCCGGAGGGACGGATGACCACTACATTGCCGCCCTCGGTCATAAAATAGAGGACGTTGGAGATCGGCAGTCCGGTGGGACGTTTCTCTCCCGTTACCAGATCGGTAATGGTCTCGGTCTTGTAGTCACGCATCTCGATGACCTTTCTGCCGCCCAGCTCGGCGGGAGGAGCGTTCCGGATGCTCTCCATCAGCGCTTGCATCTTCGCCTGACCGTCCAGACCCTTCATGGTGACGTTGACGGTACCCTCGGCAAAGTAGCCGAACTTCTCGTACATGGCGATGAGGGCATCGTAAAGGGTCATGCCCTGTTTCTTATAATACGCCGCCATCTCGGCGATGAGCATGGAGGCGACGACGGCATCCTTATCCCGGGCGTAGGTGCCCTTCAGGTAGCCGTAGGACTCCTCGAAGCCAAAGAGATAGTGTCCGTCGCCCACGTCGTCGTGGTTCTTGATGACCTCGCCGATGAACTTGAAGCCGGTGAGGACATTATAGATATCCACGCCGTGAGACTGACAGATCTTGGTGGCAAGCTCTGTGGTGACGATGGTCTTGACCGCGTAGGGACCCTCGGGCATAGTGCCGGTGTTCTCGTAGGCGGTGAGGATATAGTCCAGCAGGAGGGAGCCGATCTGGTTACCGGTCATACAGACGAACTCGCCCTCAGAGTTGCGTGCCATGATGCCGCAACGGTCGGCATCGGGATCGGTGGCGATGACCAGGTCAGAGCCCACTTCTTCCGCCAGCTTTGCGCCCAGCGCAAGGGTCTCGGGGTACTCGGGATTGGGAGATGCTACCGAGGGGAAGTCGCCGTCCAGCACCATCTGCTGCCAGACGGTGTAGAGATGCTTCACGCCGCACAGGCGGAGCACTTCGGGAACCAGACGGTAACCCGTACCGTGAAGAGGCGTGTAGACGATCTTCAACTCGTCGGCAACATCGGGGATCGCATTCACATCTACCCGCTGTGCGGTAACATTTGCGATGAAGGCATCGTCGATCTTGGCACCCACGATCTCGATCCTGCCGTCAGCAACCGCTTCGTGGAAATCCACCCGCTTCACGCCGGTGAGCAGATCGGTTGCGGCGATATAAGAGGCAACCAGGTCTGCCTGCTCCAGAGAAAGCTGTGCGCCATCCTCCCAGTAAGCCTTGTAGCCATTATACTCCTTGGGATTGTGAGAAGCGGTAATATTGACTCCGCCGATGCAGTGAAGCTCGCGGATCGCAAAGGACAGGACGGGGGTGGGGCGGAGCGCGTCGAAGAAGTAGACCTTAATGCCGTTGGCAGCCAGCACCTCAGCGGTGATCTTGGCAAACAGCTCGCTGTTGTTGCGGGAGTCTCTGCCGATGACGACGCCTCGCTCTGCCGCGCCCTCGCGAAGGATCAGGTTAGCAAAGCCCTGGGTGGCGTGGGCGACGGTGTAGGGATTCATGGCGTTAGTACCCGCCATCATGGTGCCGCGCAGACCGCCGGTGCCGAAGGCAAGCAGTCCGATAAAGCGGAACTTGACCTCTTCCTCGTTGTCGCGAATGGCAAGCAGCTCAGCCTTGGTTGCCTCGTCAATGAGGTCAGATTTCAGCCAGCTTTCATAAGTTTCTCTGTAATTCATTGGTGTACCCTCTCTGATGGAATGTGTTTTTGCTTTGAGATTTTTATTCTGCCGCCTCTTTTAGAGCCTTTGCAAGCTGATCGGGGCAGGATGTACCTCTGCCGCGGCAGTCGATGCCCGACAGTTTAGCGATTGCGTCCTCGGTCTTCATGCCAACTACCAGAGCCGAAACGCCCTGCGTATTGCCGTGGCAGCCACCGACGAAAGCACAGGAGGTGATGACACCGTCCTCCACCTCAATATGGATCTCGCGGGAGCATACTCCGCTGGTTTTGTAATTGATCTGTTTCATTCTATGTATCCTTTCCGGCAATGATCTGCCGATGTATTTCAGTACAATAATTCTTTTTCTGCCTCCACAGGCAGGGTCAGTTGGCGGTAATATCCCGTTACGGTGGAGCGGGACCAGCCAAGCCCCAGATACCGGGTCAGTGCCGCGACATCGGCGTCTTGCACCCGAAGGGTCAACTCGTAGGTGTCGGTCTCCGCACCCGGCAGGGATCGGCAGCCCTCCGGCTTTGCGCCAAAGGTCTGGCAGGCGAACAACAGCTCCCACAGTTGTTCCTCGCCGGGGACGACCCGCAGCTTCAGGCGGTCGGCACCCGCCAGTTTGCAGGGGGACGCCGACAGGAGCGCAAAGCGGATGTACTCTTCCTCCGAAAGCTCCAGATGACAGACCAAAACGGTGAAAAGATCGTAGCGGTCAATGAGCTGCACGAATCGGTTCATCACGCCGTCTCTGGCACTCTCCACAGGAAGCACGCAGAAGTCGTAACGCCCCTCGGCAACGCCTTCGCAAGCGTCGGAATAGTCCTCCGCGTCTGCCGCCTCTCCCCCTTGAAGCAGGTCGGTAACGCTTCGCAAGATCCGTCCCGCGTAGGGGTTTTGAAAATAAGCGATGACCGGATCGGGCGCTTCATACAGCAAAACGCTCTCCTCGGGATCTTTGTCGGTCAGCGCCTTACACAGCTCCATTCGGGTGAACAGCGATACCGCTCGGGTCAGCTCCTTCGCCTCGGAAACAGAGACAGTATCGTTCAGCCGTTCTACAAACTCGCTGTACAAGGAGGTCAGGGTCTGCTCTGCCTCCTCGCCGTCCTCCAGCCGCTTATGCAGCTGCTTTTGCAGCTGCTCTGCCAGCTCGGCAAGGTGTGCGCGGCGCAGCTTCCAGCCGTCGGCAAGCAGACGGTCGGCATCCGCCATATTCTCGGCGATGACGGTCAGCTCATCCATGGCTTACAGGTTCTCCAAAGCATCGCCCAGCGTCTGATAACTTTGTTTCAGGAAAGCTTTCAGCTCTTCAGCAGTGAGTTGTCTTTGAGAGAGCAGGGACAGCGACCAGATATGCATCGCCGCGCTCTCGCGGACAGCATCGTCGGAGACCTCTGCCAGCTTGCGGATCAGCGGGGAGTTGGCATTCAGCACCAGCGTAGCCTCGGTCATGGCGGGCATAGCGAAGGACTCCCCGCGGCTGTAGTAGCGCATCATATCCTCGTAGCGTCTGGATTGCTCGGACAGATTGAGCAGTGCGGGAACGCCTTCGTCGGCAAGGGTCTCGAAGGTAACCTTCAGCTTGTCGTTGCCGCTGACCTTCTTAAACAGCTCTGCCAGCGTGGCGTTTTCCATCACCTCGCCGTCGCCCTTCAGTGCATCGGCAATGTCCGCGTCGATCCGGAGGAATTTGCACTTCTTGCTGTCCTCCAGCAGGCTCATATACTGCATCTCCAGCGGACCGCTAAGCAGATATACACGGATCCCTCTTTCTTCGAAAAGGGAGATATACTGGGCCTGGGAGACCTTGTCGTTAGCGTAGTAAAGCTTGCCCTCGTGGGTCTCCTTTGCCGCTTCCAGTGCCTCATCCACCGTCTCGAACTTGCCGTCCTCGGTGAGGGGGAGCAGGAGAGAGGGCGCAACGCGGTCGTAGAACTTGCGATCACGGAGACAGCCGTATTCCACGAAGAGCTTGATGTCGTTCCAGAAGCCCTCGTAGGTCTCGCGCTCGGTGTTAAAGAGGGCGTTCAGCTTATCCGCCACCTTCTTGACGATGTGAGCGGAGATCTTGGAAACATAGCCGCTGTTTTGCAGATAGGATCGGGAGACGTTCAGGGGCAGCTCGGGGCAATCCAGCACGCCGCGGAGCATCAGCAGGTATTCGGGAATGACCTCCTTGATGTTGTCGGCAACGAAGACCTGATTGTAATAGAGCTTAACCTGCCCTTCCATATTGTCATATTCGCTACGCAGAGGCGGAAAATAGAGGATACCCTTGAAATTCAGGGGATAATCGGCGTTCAGATGGATCCAGAAGAGAGGCTCGCGGAAATCGCCGAAGACCTGATGATAGAAGGCTTTATACTCCTCCTCGGTACACTCGGAGGCGGGGCGCATCCAGAGCGGCTGAGTGTCGTTGACCGGCTCGGGCGGGAGCGGATTGCCTTCCTCGTCCTTCTTTGTCTCGCCGTCGCTTGCGACATCGTCCTCAAAGAAGATAGCGACCGGCATGAAGGCGCAGTATTTGTCCAGCACAGCGCGCAGGTTGGCAGAGTCCAGATACTCCTTCCCTTCCTCGGAGAGGTGGAGCACCACCGAGGTACCGCGGGGACGGTCATCCGCTCCCTCCAGAGTATAGGAGCCCGCCTCGTCGCAGGTCCAGTGAACGGCGGGGGCATCGGTATAGGATTTCGACCACACCTCCACAGTATCGGCGACCATAAACGCCGAGTAGAAGCCCAGACCGAAGTGTCCGATGATGCCGCTCTTGTCGTCACCCTTCTCGTATTGTTCAATAAACTCCATCGCACCGGACAGAGCAATGTTGCAGATGTACTTTTCCAGTTCCTCTGCCGACATACCGATACCGTTGTCGGTAACACTCAGTGTCTTCTCATCCTTGTCCAGAGTGACGGTGATGCGGTACGCCTCGTCGTCCTCCTCGAACTGACCGAGAGAGGCAAGTCGTTTCAGCTTAGTCACCGCATCGCAGGCGTTGGAGACCAACTCGCGGAGGAAGATCTCCTTTTCGGAGTAGAGCCATTTTTTGATGACGGGGAAAATGTGCTCGGTCTCTACCGAGATCCCGCCGTTTTTGGGGGTAAATTCGTTTTGCATATTTTTCAATAACCTTTCCGACGAAAAAATCTCTTAACACGGATGTCCAAACTTCACCGTCGTCTTATGCAGACTTTGTCTGCGAGACTTTGTCTGCGAGACTTTGTCTGCGAGACTTTGTCTGCGAGACAGCTGTCCACGGATAAATATCCATTTTTTATTGTACCCCATTTTGACCCGTTTGTCAATCACCCGCATCGAATATTTGCAAAAAATCTGTAGATATTTCATCCGTCCCATGTACTCGGACGCTTTTTTCATGATTGCATATACTGGAAGCAGATGAACATTTTGTAAATTCACCGCAGGATGTTTAGCCTCCCCTTCCCGTGGAAAAACTATGGACAGAAGGCAACTGCCCGAAAATCACGAACGTACCTTTGAAAGGATGATCCATCATGACCATCAAACGCGGCGATATATATTATGCAGATCTCTCCCCCGTAGTAGGCTCCGAGCAAGGCGGACTCCGACCCGTACTTATTATCCAGAACGATGTGGGCAACCGTTACTCTCCCACGGTGATCGCCGCCGCCATCACCAGCAGACTGACTAAATCCCGTCTGCCTACACACATCGATGTTGCCCGCGCCGCCACCGTAGACGGCGATACGCTGGGACTGGCAAGAGATTCGGTGATCCTGTTGGAGCAGATCCGAACTCTCGACAAGCGACGGCTCAGAGAAAAAATGGGACATCTGGACGAGCGGCTGATGCAGCAGGTCAATGATGCCATCGTAGTCTCCTTCGGACTGATGCCGCCAAGCACAGCTCCCGCCGTTACCCACGGGGCTCGCCCTGCGACAACCACTCTCGACCATGCCGTGGCGGCGGAGCTACGGCCGCCCGAAGATCCCAAGGCCTTCGGCTGAGAGCCGCTTCCCGAAAATTCTCCCCGTTTTCGGGAAATCGGCGTTCCCCCCTTGCATTTTCTATAAAAATGCGTTACAATAAGATATACTTGTACATTGTATGCCAAAAAAGGGGGATCCAGACCGTGTTGATCGTCAGTACCGATATTGTTTTTGCCGAAGCCTTGCAGATTGCGCTTCGCCAGGCAAGGATCGCCGCCGTCATTTCCCCTGCGCTCCCCGTCCATATCGATGATGAACCGCTTCTCGCGGATCTGGACTGCATTGAACCCACCATCCGCCTGCCGCGGCACACCATAACCTTCTCCCGATTTCCCGATCGGGGGGCTGATTTCGTGCGTCCCTTTCTGTTTCGCGATCTTACCGCGCAAGTTCTTACCCAAATGAGAGAAAACGAGGCAGACACGTCGGCATCGCCTCCCCGCAAGTCGGATGCACCCTTCCTGCGGCTGACACCCGACGGCGTTCTCCTGCAAGGCAGACCAGTCTCCCTCAGTCCCGCCGAACGCACTTTGCTGGCACTTCTGATGGAAACGCCCGGCGAGTGCGTGCCTACCCGGGTCATCGACGAGCTTTGGGAGGAAAAAGGCGGCAATACCACCGCCGTGTACATCCGTTACCTGCGTAAAAAGCTGGACGAGCCTACAGGGCTTCGTCTGATTCGAACCGTCCGCGGAAGGGGGTATTGCCTGTGCCTGCCCGAGTAAACAACGCCGCCTACCCCCGCTATACGCTGATTACCCACGTCCGCCTCATCGATCCCGCCTCCCGTCTGAGCGAAGACTGCGATCTTTTGCTGGTGCGGAAGAGTGTCGAAGCATCCGCCGCAATCGCCGCAGTGGGCGCAAACCTAAAGCCCCCCACCGACGCTCCCGTTACCCGCATTCGCGGCTCGGGACTGTATGCCTGCCGCAGCTTCGTAGATCTGCATATGCACGTCTGCGAGCCGGGTGCGATGTACAAAGAGGACATCCGCACTGCCACCACCGCCGCCGCATCGGGCGGGTTCGGCGACGTATTGGCGATTCCATCCCCTGCCGTGATCTGGCACGAGGAGGAAACGCTGGACTACATCCGCTCCAACGCCGCCGCGGTGGGGCGCATCCCCGTTTTCGTTGCCGCCCATCTGACGCGGGGCGGCACGGGGAAGGAGCTGTGCGATGTTGACTCGCTCCTTGCTCACGGTGCCACTGCGTTTTACGACGACGGCGCCTCCTCTCCCACTCTTTTGTACGCCGCCATGGAACGGCTGAGCCAATCGGATACGCTCCTGCTTCTGCGCGCCCGCACAGCCGGAGTAACCAGCTCCGCCGCACCCTTGAAGGCAGCTCGCGCTGCCGAAGCCGCCGCCGTCGCGTCTGCCCTTGCGATGGCAGAGATCACCGGTTGCCGTCTACACCTGACCGTAATCTCCACCGCCCTGTCGGTAGAGCTGATCCGTGCCGCCAAAGCCCGCGGCGTGCGGGTCACCTGCGACACGGCGCCCCAATATTTCACCCTGACCCGCACCGATCTGCTCTACTACGGCAATCTGGCAAAGGTGGAGCCTCCCCTATGCTCTGCCGCGGATCGGGAGGCGATCATCGCGGGACTTGCCGACGGAACCATCGACTGCATCGTCAGCGATCACACCCCCGAGACTGCGGCAGACAAGCGCAAGTCTACTACTGATGCACCTGCGGGAATGATCGGTTTGCAAACTGTTTTCGCGCTGGGAATGCGGGAGCTGGTGATCCCGGGGAAGCTGGATCTCTATCGGCTGATCGAACTGCTTTCGGTAAATCCCGCCCGTATTTTGGGGCTTTCCGATTCGATCACCGTTGGCGGAGATGCCAAGATCACCTTGCTGGATCTTTCCCGGGAATACACCCTCACCTCCGCAATGCTGGACAGCAGATCCCAGAACTGCCCCTGGATGGGGCAGACATTTCAGGGGACCGTCAAGCGAAATTTTTCCCGTACTGCTGAATGACAAAAACCGAAAGGCTGTCGCCTTTCGGTTTTTTGTTGATTCGTTTTTTGCTTAGGCCAGCGGATCTCCCTTTGCTCTGAAAGGCGTCCGTTTCCGAGCTTGCTCTTTGTGGATGATGGGGTACTTTTCCAGATATTTCTCCAATCCAAGACCGTATTCATCCTTGGAATGCAGACGGCACCGCACATAGGCATCCGCCTTTTCCTTTTCTCCGATGCAGACCAGATACTGCACTTCGCTCCAGACCGCCATACCCTCGGTAGTGACCAGATGATCGGGCATCTCGAAGACTTCCTGCATATTCTCGTATTGCCAGATGTGGGTCAGCTCGTGAATCAGTGTCTTCTCGGTCTCCAGGGAGGGAGCGCCGTTTTCCAGCCAAAGCTCTCTGCCGCGGGGATTATTGTAGGCGTATCCCAGTACGCGGCAATCATAACCGGGACTCAGCACCAGCGTTTCGCCCATGCTCTCGGCAAGGGTGGTGGCACTGACCGCACGGATTTTCAGCTTAGAACGGATCTTGACGCCAAAGACATCCTCCATCCGTTTTCTGGATTTCTTATACAGTTTCTTGAAATCACGCAGTTTGGTGATGGCAGTAGAGCTGCACTCAGAACAACGCTCACGGCCGTCATCCAGCACATCGAAGGTCTCGCCCAGCATCGTACCGCAGAAATCGCAGTAGTGGACACCCGGTTCGAACTCGTAGTTGTACCATTGCAGTTTTTCCCGCTTTTTGCCTTCGCGTGCCTGTTCCAGATAGTTGTTGGCAAAGCCGACCTCAGCAAGATACTTGCGGGTCTCTTCCACATTCACTACCTCGGGAACAGTCTCAAAGCCGTACAACAGGAAGCTGCGCTGAGAGTAAGGCTTGCGCTCATTGCTCTCGGCAAAGACGGGATCGTCGGTATGGATCGTCATAGCCTCGGAATCCTCACCGTCGATGTTTTCGTCGTCGCCGCTTCGGCTTGCCGAGACGGTCTTGGCGATCCCGACGGGTGCGGATTTGCTGCTCGCTGCACTACCCACAGTCTCCGGCTCTTGAACGGTGCTTTCGCCGTCGTCGCTGTCGCCCTTCTTCTTGCGGCGGAAGATGCGCTTGATCCAATCCACAAAGCGTCTCCACCAGGACTTCTTCTTGCCGCCTTCTTCATCGTCCTCGGCATCCTGTCCTTCGGGAATACCGCCCTCACCGATACCTGCACCTGCCTGTGCTTCGGATTCGTTTTTCTCCGCCTCCAGTTTTTCGGTATGCCAGGTCAGTGCGTCGCAGATGATCTCCATCAGACGGATAAAATAACGGTCTACGTTGATGAGCAGCCCCAGGTCGATCAGGCTGTCCTCGATGATGTACAGATAGTCGTCTTTCTCCTCCAGCACAAGCTCGGGAATGTAACCTTCCAAGCGCTCGGGAGCGGAGGTACGGGTGGTAGCGGCGATGTATTCGTAGGAATCGGGGAAGATGGTCACGAACAATTCGTTGAGCAGGTTGGCAATGGTAACGCGCACCGATTCGGGGCACTTTTCGCCCATATCGATCCGCAGAACATTCTTATGCGCGTACTTACGCTGTTCCACGTTGTTGACTGTGATGCGCTTGGCGTGTGCCATATCGCCATAGTCCCGCATCTCCAGATATCCCATCGTATCCACGGCGATGCTTGCTTCGCCGCGCTCGAACTTCAGACTGCCATAGGAGCCTGCGCTTGCGCCGTCTGCGGGCTTAAAATCGGACACCTGATAGCGGCGGATCTGTCGGTAGTACCTGCGGCTGCTGATATGATCGGCGGCTCTGCGCACCACCACGCCGTTATGCTGGGTGATGGTCACTACCTCATAATACTTACCGTCTAGGGTAACGAACATACCCGGCAGGAACTTCTGATAAACGTGACCGTACAGGATCGAGCCCATATAGCGGTCCTTATCGTTTTCGTCCTCGGCAAGGTAGTAGGTGACCTTCAGCTGCGACAGGAACGACGAGGTGAACGCCGAATCGCGGATGGAGTAACACCGTTGTTTGATGGCGTGGAAGGTCTCCCGATCCACTACGGTGCGGGGCTCCACCGCCAGTGCAGTCTCGATCGCGGTTGTGGTGGCGTCGGGGGCAAAATAGGTCTGGATCAGCGTACAGAGGGTACCGTATACGTTACTCGTATCCGCATCGATGATCTCCAGCATATCGCGGATCTCATCCTCTGCCATCTCGCCGCTGATCAACAGCATAACGATCTTGAATACCGTATTGCCGGGGCTGCGCTGATAATCGGCTGCCAGATTGGGGATAGACTTGGGGTCATCCCGGAAGATCTGGGCGTTATCCGCCATATAGTCCCTTAGCCAGTAATTCTGGCTGATCACGTGAACGAAGGACTGCTTGATCCCTCGGGAGGTGAACTGTCTTGCCGTCTCGAACTGGTTGTTGTACTCGTCCTCAACGATCAGATAAGCGTTTTCCGTCTTGGGGAGCGCCCACATATCCGACTGCACGCAGAACCGTTCCTCTAGGACCGTCTGGGAAACATCGATGTCGGTGATCTTACACAGCGGGACGTAATACTGTCCCACAATCCACCGCATATCAATGATCGGGAACTTCTGATACGACAGCCATTTTACCTGCGATACGCCGCTTCGCAGAGCCAGCGCCGCCAGCTCCGTGCCGACGCCCAGATAACGGGAGACGTCCAGATGCAAGCGGTGATGCAGCATTTTGCCGTCGGCTTCCCAAAGGATGACACCGTTCTCCGTACCGGAGACCGCCGTTGCGCCTACCTGCTCAATGCTGGTGCCCAGCACGTGAGACAAGCTGTCCACAAGACCGTCGCAGTTGCGGTCGTAGGCGATATACTGAGGCTTCTGCCCCTTCTTCAGGAAGCTGACCACGCAGCTCAGACCGATCTGCATCGTGCTGAGCAGGCGGGTGGGATCCATCACGAACACCATCGAGGTCTCTTCCAGAAACTCCGACTTGGTCTGCAAGATCTTTTGATTGTAAATGTCCTTCATGGGCAGGACGGCGATAGAGGTATCGGCATCCGCCTCGGACAGCAGGTTGATTTTCCAAATATTGCGGAAATTGTTCACCGACGCAATGCCGCGGGCAAACCATTCCTGCACGTTGGTCTCTGCGCCGGAGCGTCCCAGAATGATGAGGATCTTTCGATTCTTCATCAAATGACGCACGACGGGCAGGAACACGTAATCGGTAGAGTCCTCGTAGAACTGGTTGAGGAACAGTACGCTCTTCCCTTCCATGATGCTCTTGGTGAAGTAAAGCATACCGTCTTCGATCTCTTCTCCAGCCAACAGCTTGTTGCTGTAATAGTGGAACAAAAGACGCGCTTCCTGAGATTCGTTCTCTTCGAATTCATCCCGATATTTCAGAAGCAGCTTCGCGGAGGTCAGCACCTTTTGATCCGCCATCGGCATCTGACAGCCGTCGGAGATCCGATCGGCGAAGGTCTTTTCGTAAACCTCCCGCAGTGCTTCGTAGTTGACCTCCTCGGTTACCTCCTCTTCAGGGGTTTCCTCGATGGGATTTTCCTCTTCTTTTTTCGGCTCACCGTTCAGGAAGAAGAAGAACTCACCCGAAATCATCACGCCCAGCGCCGGATAAAACGGCGAACTCAGCGTGTCGGAGGACACGAAATACGATGTCAGGATAAACAGCGCCGAGGATACCAGAAGTCCTACAATGTAGATCCAGTTCATCAGCGTTCTGGCGTGGGTCAAGGATGGCTTCAGGTGCCAAGTCTTGTTCTCCTCGTCGTAAGAATAGAACAAGCCTGCCGTAAACTTCACGATCACCCGGTTGGAGCGGAAGGCCAACAGGATCGGCATCAGCACCACCTTGATGAGCATAAAGCCCAGAAGCAACACCAGATTGACGATATACATAATACCGAACGCCCAGTTAATGTTATCCAGGAAGGAGAGGAAACTGACGTTTTCGATGAGATAATAGATACCGGAAAGCAGCCAGTTGCTCAGCTCATCCAGCTTCATCATCGCCCAGGTACCGAGGATCAGTGCCAGAATCGGCAGAGGAAACTGCACATACCGGTATTTTTTCGGCAAATTGACTTTGATGGAGATCAGCCCGAACAGTATGAACGGTAACGTCCATAATACGATCTTCAATAGCGTCATCATATCAGGACTCCTCCCTTCCTGCGTCGGCAGCCGCGCCGTCCGTTCCGGTCATACACTCGGGATCGGGCACAGGTGTTTGCGGATAAGCGGCACAATCGTACAAATCTTCCGTCAAAAGCTCCAGTCCGCTCATAAAGGGGAACGGAACATCCAGCGCGTTCTTCACGTTGTTGAGCGGCATCTTGATGCCTTCAACGTCCTCGTACAGATAGATCGGTACATCGGGATCGGCACTGATCGTCTCGGCGATCTTACCATCCGGCAATTTTGCCAGGGTCAGATGACGAAGCCGCGCGATGGCGCTGCACTGCGTCAGCGCGTTTTCAAAGCGCTGGCTGGAAAGATTCAAGCGATCCAGCTTCTGGATGCGGCGACGATCCACTCTGGCGTTGGTCACCAGCTGGTATTTTTCCATATAATCCAAGAGATCCGAAAGATATTCGCTCTGGATCTTGGCGCCTTCGGTAACGCCTGCCACATTCCATTGCACCACTTCGTTGTATTCGTTGATCTTCTTCTTCAGGCGGGTAGACAGCCATTTCAGCGCCAAGAAGCCCGAAAGCCCCACGACCGCACAGGATGCCACGGTCACAAGCAGAGCTATGATGAAGCTCGATAGATTCTGCCGGGCGGAATTGATCAGGTACGGCACGAAGCCGATAAGGTACACTAATATCGCAAACAGCGTGATCAGCATTGCCGGCTTAAATTTGAGTCTCTTTTTCAGATACTTATCCACTTCTTCAGCAGCTTCTCTTTGCTTGCGGACGAACGCCGTGCGGCTTGCCTTATAACCGGTGTCCAGAGAGATCATTTCCAGTTCCTTCTCGTTCATGGACTCGATCATATCCTCGGCGGTGTACTGAGTGATCTGACGCCGCTTCAGCGAAGGAAGATCCACCTTGAAGGTGCGGTTCATGTTCTCCACGGCTTCGTTCTTGCCACGCTCTACTGCTTTGAACAGGCGGTTTTCGGTCTCCTTGGAGTTTTTGATGAAATCGTGCCAGACCTCTTCATCCATACGGGGACGATCCTTAGTCAGCCCGAATTCATCGTTCGTGGCGTAGAGGTTGTCCATATTGACCTCCGGAAGATTGACGTATACCGGTTCCACGTCAGCAATATCGCCGCCGGTGGTATCGTTCATTTCTTCTTTCAGCGTCAGAACCTCGTTATCGATCTCTTTATCCACCGCATCCTTGGCGTCCAGCAGCATCGTGTAGAACTTGTTGAGGAACTCCGAAAATCCCTCGTCCGACAGCAACGCATTGACAACATACAGCTTATACGGACCAAATTCCGCGCTATGGAACGTATTGAGCATCAGCGACACCACCGACAGCCAAAGGGTAAACCAGGCATCATCGTAGCTCTGATTCTTTTCGTTGGGCAGATCGCACACTACAAACCGACAGTTGGGCGGGTACTGATACCGATCCCAGAAGGAGGAATACTGCGTAAACCGAAGGTCATCACCCGTAAGAATGGCATGGGCGTCATTTTCGTCAACATCCGTCTCGTTTCGGATCTTCCACTGCAGGAAATTCTTCTGCATTTCCAATCCCTCGAAAATACGGGGAGTGATCAGGAAGATATTGGTCGGGCGGATCGCTCTGAACCTAAAACGCTCGATATACGGAAGTTTTTCCACTCCGCGTCCACCCAGAAAATAGACCAACTGCATCAGCGCGTCTTTTTCTACGTCGTAGTCCGCATCATGTGCCCGTTCATAGGGATTAATGGCGTACTGCGTCAGGCGATCGAAGTCGTTTTCGATGTATTTCATGGAATCGTAGGGTGTATCTACGATGTACGCATTCCATTGCGGAACGTTTTTCACGATATCCATCAGCTGAGGGATCATCGCGTCGATCGTATCAGTTCCGCCGCTGCCGCTCTTGTTCCAAAAGCATACCGCTATATCTTTATGATCTTCAAACCAATTGAAGAAATACGCATACCTGCTGTACCGATCATATATTTCACTGTTAATGATTAATACGGAAAGCATATAATCGTTTTTCCCTTCTACTTATTTCCGTATCGAGGCAGGACGCGAGGTGCATCCCGCCTCAATGATTACGTTTCAGATCCGATCAGCATTGCTTTTGAGGCCGTCCCACAGCTCGTCCAATTTGTCCGCAACGATCTGTGCCGTTCCGCAGGTTTCGTAACTGCGGATACGCGCCAGGATGTTGTTGACCATACGGGCCAGCATAATGTCGGTAAACGGTTTTGCAAGAATGATACGGGAGCAATCGGGATTATCGTAATACGATGCGATATTGTTCAGCATCAGCTTAGCCTGACGGCCCAGCCATTCCACCACGTATTGATCGCGTCTGTGCTGATTGGGATAGAAGTTCTTGAGGTACTCCTCGATGAAATCCATAAAGCCCTGCAGCATCTGGATCGCAGAGGAATCGTCAAATTCGGAGTTGCCCATCGACGCCTTGTACAGCAGCGGAAGCTCCATGCAGCTGACTATCGGAATGTCATTGTATTGCACGAAATGCATTTTACCCAGACTCTGATACAGCGCGCTGCTGTCAAAATCGCGGTTGCCGATACCGGCATCGGTCTTTTCTTTTTCAACGCTGGCGGCATATCTTGCCAGGAAGCTTCTGACCAGAGGACGATTGATCAGCATAGCATCGTAGACCTCGTGGAACTTGTCGCACTTACCGTCGGATACGATAATGGCGTCACTCATGTAGTCGCCCTTTTCATCGATGAAACGGTACTGATCCTCGCAGAATCTGACATAACCGTATGCAAGGCTGATAAAGAACGCAGTCTGTGCCTCGGCGATGAGTTTCTGCTCGTTGCGATCGTCCAGATCGGGCAGAATACCGGTGTAGTGCCAACGCTTATCCAGGTGAGGCGTCAGGATCTTGGTCTTGTTGGTATCGGGAAGAATATTGTTGATACGAGACATATAGGACTTGT
Source organism: Clostridia bacterium (assembly GCA_017463445.1). Lineage (GTDB taxonomy): Bacteria > Bacillota > Clostridia > Oscillospirales > CAG-272 > CAKSQF01. The sequence goes on along the minus strand of JAFTPF010000005.1, from coordinate 1,098 downwards.
AATACTCGCCCGCATCGTGGGGGTCAACGGGGTTAGTGTCCTTGGGGGAGAACTTCTGCAGGTCGCTGATACGCAGGTTGTACATCGCCTGCATAAAGAGGATCTGATACTTGTCCATCAGAGGATCTCTCTCACAGTTTTCGAAGACTCGACGGATGGTAATAGCCTTCTGTACATCATCCTCGCTGTTGACTTCGGTGCTCATACCGCAAGCGGAGATGATGTAAGGCTCGCGGCCGATAGGGCGGTCGATAAAGGGCGCAGAGAGCTTCATCGCCTCTCTGTACTTACCTTCGATGTAGTGGAACTGATCCTCTGCATCGTAGATCTCTTCTTCGAATTCAGCCTCGGCACACAGCGCGTCCAGGATGTCCATATCCACATACTTGGGATAGGTCTCCAGAACGGTCTTCCGCCAGAAATCGAACAGTTCGGTAGAAGCAAGATCGGCAATGATACCCTTCTGCTTTTTATCGTCCAGACTCATACTGCTGAAAATACCCTGGAAGAGTTTTTCGCGGAACTCAGGCGTCAGCTGAATGGGGTCAACGGTATTGAGGCAACGCTCCATCATACCGTCCAGACACTTCTTGGAAGCGCAAACGTACATAATAGGATTACCGGAATCGTTCTTGAATGCTTCTTCCAAGCGGGCGATGCGACGGGGAATCCGCTTGATTTCTACCGCCAGCTGATCGTAGAAGCGCTCGTAATTCTTGCAGAGGTTACCGATGTAAACCAGCGCCTTGTCGATAATCGTCTTGCGCAGATACATTCCGTAGAAATCGTTGATGTGCTTAAGGTGGTTCTGGCACTCGGTGACGATCTCCATTGCGGCATCCTGGCGTTCTGCCTTGGACAGACCGTTTCTTCTGCTGTTCAGCAGCATAACGAACTGGGAACGTCTGACATAGCTGGTGCCGCTTTCGTTCTTGGTGGGAACGGGCTTGATCTCTTCGGTGAAGAACTTGCGGATAGAATTTTCCAAATCGGCAAAGCTGGGCTCCTTCTCCTCCTCGAAGCCGTCTTCCATATCAGCATATTCATCAGAATCGGTGCTGGGCATGGTCAGCTTGTTCAACTCTTCCTTCAACAGTT
>JAFTPF010000082.1 GCA_017463445.1 Clostridia bacterium | reverse complement strand
GGACACGCTGCTACCGGAGCCTGCCTGCAGGGTGCAGTAGGAGAACAGCAGACCGCTGGCGATCAGGAAGATCGCAACGAAAATGTATCCGATGGGAGAAACGAAGTAAGAACGCAATTCTCTTTTATAAATGGCAAGCATCGGTTATGCCTCCTTTTCAGCATCGCCGCGACCTCTGCGGCGTTTTTTGCGGGTAGTTTGTTCGGGTTCTTCCACCACAGAGATGAAGATATCCTCCAACGAAGCGCCCATGGACTCGATACCGATAATGGGCCAGCTCTTGGCAGCAAGCGTGTTGAAGAGCATCTTGCGGATGTCCACGCCGGGGGTGGATTCCACCAGATAGGAGGTGGAGTCGGCATCGTGACTACCCAGCACCTCGGCGTAGGTCACGCCCTGCACGCTGCGGATGGCAGACAGCACCGAAGAAGTGGGACCGCAGACCTTGATGTTCAGGCGGCGGCTACCCTCGAAGACCTTGCTGATATCCTCGGTCTTCTCGTTGGCAACGATCTTGCCCTTATTGATGATGATAATACGGTCACAGACAGCTTGTACCTCGGGCAGGATGTGAGTAGACAGAATGACGGTGTGGTTCTTGCCCAGCGTCTTGATCAGGTTACGGATCTCGATGATCTGCTTGGGATCAAGGCCGACGGTAGGCTCGTCGAAAATGATGACCTTGGGATTACCCACCAGAGCCTGAGCGATGCCCACGCGCTGACGGTAGCCCTTGGACAGGTTGCGGATCACACGGTCGTACACGTCTGAGATACGGACGGTATCGCAGATCTCCTTCAGATGCATGGAGCGGTTGAGGGTACAGCCCTTCAGGTCGTAGATGAAGTTCAGGTATTCACGAACGGTCATCTCCATATAAACGGGAGGGTTCTCGGGAAGATAGCCAATCTGCTTTTTAGCGGTGATGGGATCCTCCAGAATATCGATGCCGTTGATTTCGGCTTTGCCGGAGGTGCTGGACAAAAATCCGGTCAGCATACTCATGGTGGTAGTCTTGCCCGCGCCGTTGGGCCCCAGGAAGCCTACGATCTCCCCTTCCTCTACCGTAAAGCTGATGTCGTTGACGGCGTATTTGTCGCCGTAGCGCTTCACCAGATGCTCAATATTAATCATATCTTCGTTCCTTTCAAGCAATAAATTGCAACGCGATATTGCAATACATAATTGCAATATCGCGTTGCAATCATGCATGGCATACTTTCGTATCTTCCAGTATACCACGCAATTGTAAACAAACTCTGAATAACAGAGAAATAATTCGATTTTTCGGTAAAAATTCACGAAAAAATCACACGATTCCAATAACTGCCGCCATCGTTCCCCGCTTGCCTTGGGTGGCACGGTGGGAGTGATAGAGGAAGGGCGCACAGCAGGTGCAGTCGGCAGCAATATCGATCTGCGAGGGAGCAATTCCCGCCTCTGCAAGAAGGGCGCAGTTCATGCTCACCAGATCGGCGTAGCGCGCACTTCCCTTTCTGCGGATGTGAGCCTCGGCAAAGACTTCGCCTCTGGCTGCGGTGACAGCGTCTACAAAGTCGCTCTGCACCTCGAAACAGCAGTCGTGGATACAAGCACCGATGGCGATGCAGATATTCTCAAGCGACGCCCCCAGACGGAGCATCTCGGAAACAGCGTTTGGTGCGATCCCGCCCACCGGTCCCCGCCAGCCAGCGTGAACAGCGGCAATCACGCCTGCATCGGCATCCGCCAGCAGGATCGGCACGCAATCGGCTGTCTTGACCACCAGCGTCACACCGGGACGATCGGTCACGAATCCGTCGCAGTCGTCGGAAACTCTGCCGCGATCGGCCTCGGTAACGTAGCGCACGCGGGCGGAATGGATCTGATGCGCTGACACGCGGGATGCGGGCTCCAGCCCCAGCGCCGAGAGAAAAATGCGGTAATTCTCTGCCACATTCGCCTCACTGTCGCCGGTGGTGACGGTAAAGTTCATCGTCGCCACATGATCGAGGGTGCTGACCCCGCCCGCACGGGTGGAAAAGCCGTGAGGAACGGCGATGGCGTCGGAAGCGGCGTAGATCAGTGCGCCGTGATTTTTGAGGTAGAACATGGGGGATCCTTTCTCCAAGGGCTCCGCCCGTAGTTCGCCGTTGGCGAACTACTTCCCCGCCAAAGAACCTTCTTGAAAGAAGGTTCTTTGGAATCTCCAAGAACTTTTGATATGCGCGGCAAGTACTTGCCGCGCCGCTCAGAAGTTCTTGAAGGGTTCGGGGCTTGGGGCAGTGCCCCAATTTAATTAATTCATTCCGATCTTTTGCAGGCGGATGTCGCGACCCTCGAAGCGCATAACGGTGTACTCGCCGTGAAGGCGAGAGGCGATGCGATCGGTATAACGGGAGCGGATCTCGTCGGGATTCAGGTTGGTGCTGATGATGGTAGAGCGGCAGGAGACGATGCGGGTATTGATCAGATTATAGAGGACACCCACAGTGAAGCTGTTGGACAGCTCGGCGCCCAAATCGTCGATAACCAGAAGATCGCAGGTCAGGTAGCGCGAGGTGTCGGCAACCGAGGCAGTGAGACTTCTGCCGAAGCGTTCCGCCTCGTAGGCAGAAAGCAGGTTGGGAGCAGACTCATAGAGGACGTCAAAGCCCTTCTGAACGATCTCACCTGCAATGGCTGTGGAGAGATGAGTCTTGCCAAGTCCGGTTCCGCCACAAAGGAGCAGGCTCTGACGGGTATTGCCGTCGAAGCGTTCGGCAAAGCCGCGACAGATCTCCAGATAGTTCTGCATCAGCCGATAGACGCGGGGATCCTGGCGATAATAATCAAGCAAGAAGGTATCAAATCGCTGGGTCTCAAACAAATGAGAAAGTCCCGCACGGCGCATTCCCTCCTCGCTGAGTGCCGCCTTCAGACAGACGCACATCTTCTGCCCGACATAACCGGTGTCCTTGCAATCGGGGCAGACGTATTTCGGCGAGTCATAATCGGCAGGATAGCCTGCACGCCGCAGGACAGCCTCCCGCTGTGCCTGCAGATCCAGATTGTCCAGACGGATGTTCTCCAGCCGCTCGGACAGCCCCTCCTTGCCCTTGGAAATCTCATCCATGATCATCAGCCCCGTGCGGGACAGCTCGCGGTCTATCTCCTCCACCTCGGGCAGGGCGGCGTAGATCTCCCACCGACGGGCGTCGGCAGTCTCGATCGCCGTCTGACGGCGAGTCTCCATCTGTCGGCGGACATCTGCGAACAGTTCTTTGTTGTATCCCATGTTAGAGTATACCACCTTTCGTACTTATACTCGAGATGCTCTTAGTTCTTCTTACTTTCCTGATGAATAGCCAGCGTACGCTTCAATGCCGCTTCGAAAAATTCGTCAGTATCAAACGTGCTATTTGAGGGAGCTGCCGCGCGGTTCTCCTTCTTTTGCTTGTATTCCTCCATCGCCGACTTCACCTGCTCGGCGGTAGTATAGCCTGCCTCCTTCCAGTTGGACAGGACCTTATTGATATAGGGCATGGACGGTGCACCGGTAGCATCTACCGATACCTCATACGCAAGCTTCAACAGCTCAGGTTTGATGCTCCATTTCACCCATTGAGAGAGAAACTTGCTCTCCCGATCGGTGAAGGTGCGCTTCCCAGCTCCCGACAGGGTGCGGTAGTAGCCGCCCAAATCGGCAGCCGCCTCCAGCTCGCCCAAACGGTCGCCGAGAGAATCCACATTGTCGATCCCCTCATTGTACAGAGAGCGCGCCAGCTTATCCAGATAGGGGACGCTGGACTTGCCGATCTTCCTGCAATAATAGCAAAGTAATAATATGTATTCGCAGTCGAGACGGAAATATTCGGTCAGTGCCATGATCTTGTTCACTTCGGTAGGATTGAACAACTTGCCGAATATGTTCTGACACTCGTCGATCATCCCCGACAGCTCGCCGTTTTCGGCGAATATGCGGTCGATCTCCTCGGCGGTGTAGTGGGGCGTTCCGTCATCACTGCGGACGATGGTCACGCTGGCTTTGGGGGTCTCCGCCTTGGGCGCAGGAGCCACATCCGTCTCTGCCGCGGGTGCAGAGGAATCAGGCACCGTCACAGCTGCATGATCTGCAGATCCGACGGACTCCGTCTCTGCCGCGGGCTGATGCTTCAGCTCGCTCTTTTTCAGCACGTCTGCCCCCCGCCAGAACTGGATGGCACCGGTCACCGCCTCGGGCGTCAGCCCCAGACGGTCGGCAACCGCCTCGGTATCGAAAGCGGCGCGGGTGTCGGCGTCACACAGGCAAAGCAGAACCTTCAACTCCGCCTCGTCGACTTGAGAGAGCTTGTCCAGCACTACGGCAGGTAGGGTCAGCGCCTCGGTGCCGTAGAGCAGATCAATTTTCAGTTTCTTCATCGGCCTGCTCCTTTGCGTGGATCTCGTAACAGAGGGTCATCAGCAGATCGCCCAGATGGACGTTCTCCACCGACACGTTCTCGGGAACATTCAGCTCCTCGCCGGTAAAGTTCCAGATTCCTTTCACTCCCAAGAGGGAGAGCTGTTCGGCAGTCCTACGGGCAACGCCACGGGGAACCGCCAGCGCGGCGATCGTGGGCTTCCACTCACGGCAGAAGTCGGCAAGCTTGTCCATGGAAAGGACGGTGTACTCGCCCACCTCGGTGCCGATGGTATCGGGATCGGCGTCAAAGATGCCCTTCAGATGGACGCCCCGCCCTACGAAGGTGGTACCGGTAGCAAGGGCTCTGCCCATATTGCCCGCGCCCACGATGATGGCGGTGTAGGACTCGCCCACACCGAGAATGTCGCCGATGGCTTTATATAAATTTTTCACATTGTATCCGTAGCCCTGCTGACCGAAGCCGCCGAAGCAGTTCAGATCCTGACGGATCTGGGAGGCGGTGACGTTCATCAGCCGCGCCAGCTCACCGGAGGAGATCCGCAGGATATCCTGGGAGAACAGCTCTCTCAGATAGCGGTAATAGCGGGGCAGGCGGGCAATGACCGCCTTGGATACGGGTGTGGTTGTATTCTTGTTTTGCATGAAATAACTCCAGTTAGTGAGTTTTTGGGAATTTTGGGGATTGGTCGGTGCGAGGAGGGGCACGGGTGGGGAGACCCCTCCCCTACGGTGATATTATGGTGATTCTTGTAGGGGTGGCGTTTCGCCTCCCGCATCAAACGGTCTGCACGGAGGTACAGTCCGTGCGAATTGTTCGATTCGGGCTGTCGAGGGCGTAGCAGAAAGCCGCATAGCGGCGTCTGCGGCCCCTACAACGGTATTCGGTAATCATTACCCGCGCGGCGAGTATTCGTCGCGCATTCATAAAAGTTCTTGGAGATTCCAAAGAACCTTCTTTCAAGAAGGTTCTTTGGCGGGGTTGTAGTTCGCCTTTGGCGAACTACGGGGCAGCGCCCCAAGAATCACAGACTCTTCAGCGTATCCATCACATACCGGGAGAACTCGGCGCAGGTGCAGCCGGTATCTCTGCCGGTGATAGTGAGCTTCTTCTCCTCGAACATACAGATGTCCAGCGCGCGCGCCAGCTTGTCGGACTCAGCCTGATAGCCGATGTGAGAGAGCAGCAGAACGGTGGCGCGGAGCATGGAGCAGGGATCGGCGTACTGTGCGCGACCTTCCTTCACCATTCTGGGCGCGGAGCCGTGGATGGCTTCGAACATAGCGTAACGCTTGCCGATGTTGGCAGAGCCTGCGGTGCCTACGCCGCCCTGGAACTCAGCCGCCTCGTCGGTGATGATGTCGCCATACAGATTGGGCAGGATGAAGACCTTGAAGTCGCGGCGACGCTTTTCGTCCACCAGCTTTGCGGTCATAATGTCGATAAACCACTCGTCGGTGGTGATCTCGGGATATTCCTTTGCCATCTCTTCGCACAGACGCAGGAACTTGCCGTCGGTGGTCTTGATGACATTTGCCTTGGTAACGATGGAAACGCGGTTCTTGCCGTTGGCGCGTGCGTACTCGAAGGCAAGGCGGGCGATACGGTTGGTGCCCTCGGTGGTGGTCACCACAAAGTCCATACCCAGATCCTCGGTCACGTGGATACCCTTGGAGCCGACTGCATAACCGCCCTCGGTATTCTCACGGAAGAAAGTCCAGTCGATGCCCTTCTCAGGAACCGACACGGGACGCACGTTGGCGTAAAGATCCAGCTCCTTGCGCATTGCCACATTAGCGGACTCGATGTTGGGCCAGGGATCGCCAGCGCGGGGGGTGGTGGTGGGACCCTTCAGGATGACGTCGCAGGACTTCAGCTCTGCCAGAACGTCGTCGGGAATGGCTTTCATGTGGGCAACGCGGTTCTCGATGGTGAGACCGTCAATGACCTTGAAAACGACCTTGCCGTTCTTCACTTCATCTGCCAGCATATCGGTGAGGACGGTCTGGGCAGCCGCGGTAATGGTGGGACCGATGCCGTCGCCGCCGCAGATACCGATGACGATCTGATCCTTTTTGGAATAATCCACTGCGTCGCCTGCGGCGTTGATGCGGTCTACCCGCTCCAGCTGCTCGGACAGCAGCTTCTTAAAATGCTCGGCGGCAGCCTCGATTTGTGCTTCGTATTTCATAGTTTGATTTCTCCTTTGAATTTGGATAATGTATAGTCTCGATCGGAGTGCCGATCGGAGTGAACATTTGGTTTGTCTATTTTGCCGGGTAAATTTGTGCGAAATTTTGGTGTGGAAAAGTGAAGGGACTATTCCACATTCTCAACAGGGTTTTCCACAGGAAATGGCGCGAAGTAGGTCGAAAACAGGGATTTTTTTCATTTTCGGCGGCTTGTTCGGGGACAAACTCTCTGAAAATGCCATTCAGCAGGCCGGAGTTCTCCACAGTTTTCCACAGTGGATGCGTGTTGCATCTTCATACAAAATCGGGCGATTTTCCATTTTTCGCAGACGATTTTCCATAGAAAAATTCGTCATTTTTACTGTATCACGCTTTAGAATACCGACTTGCCGGAGGTGGCCTTTGCGTTCAGCGAAGCGTCTGCAAAATGACCTGCTTTTGCCTCAAAATAGCCTTGGGCGGCGATCATGGCGGCGTTGTCTCCGCAGAGATTTTTAGGCGTCAGACAGAGACTCACACCCTTTTTCTCGGCAAATTTCGACACTGCGGCGCGTAGATGGGAGTTGGCGGCAACGCCGCCTGCCAGCACCAGCGTATCGTAGTGATATTCCTCATACGCCCCCGCAAGCTGCTTCACGATGGAACGGGTGACCGTACGAGTAAAGGAAGCGGCAACGTCCTCGGGAACGAGGTCGATGCCCTTCTGCCGCTGTCCGTTGGCGTAGTTGAGGACGGCTGTCTTCAGTCCACTGAAGCTGAAGTCCAGACTGCCGTCGATGGCGGCGGAGGGAAACTTCACCGCCTCGGGATCGCCCAGGGCTGCCAACCGATCCATCTCGGCACCGCCGGGATAAGGGAGTCCCAGTACCCGAGCCACCTTATCAAAGGCTTCGCCCACCGCATCGTCACGAGTGCGAGCTACGGGGATGAACTCGGTGGGGGATTTCACATAAGTCAGAGATGTATGCCCCCCCGACGCGATGAGGGCGAAAAAGGGAGCGTTCAGCTCGGGAAAGGCGAGATATGCCGCCGCCGCGTGCCCCTTCACATGGTTGACGGGAATCAGTGGCTTTTTCCATGCGGATGCAAGCCCTTTGGCGAAGTTGACGCCCACCAGCAGCGCACCGATGAGTCCGGGAGAGGCGGTGACGGCGATCGCATCGATGTCGTCACGGGTGACGCCTGCGTTAGCCAGTGCGAGCCTCGTCAGTGAGGAGATCGCCTCGGTGTGGGCGCGGGAGGCGATCTCGGGTACCACGCCGCCGTACAGGGCGTGGGTCGCCACCTGCGTTGCCACCTCGGAGGAGAGGATGCGGCGAGTATGATCGCTCATCTCCACCACCGCCACGGCAGTCTCGTCGCAGGAGGATTCAAATGCAAGTATTAACATTTTCTTATTTCAAAACCGCTCCGCGGTTTTGTTCCTTCATTTTCAATTTGCCATTTACAATTTGCAATTTCGTCTTTACCAGTAAGCTTTTAGCTTACTGATAAAGACGATTCTTCTCCCAGTACAGATGCAGACAGGGGAACAGCAGGAGTGAAAAGACCAGATACGCGGCAATATCCACCGCGTAACCGCTCCACGCGCCGCAAAGCTCGGTCAGGGCGTACTGGGGATAGAAAAGGGTGGGAAGGTATTGAATATCGGGCATCAGCCACAGGAAGAAGGTGGGGATCAAGCAGAAGAGCGCGTAAGTGGTCACGCCGATCCACAGACCGCCCTTCAGAAAGGCTTTCAGATCGCTCAAAAAGCTGTACTCTCTGCCGATGGTAGCAGACAGATAGGCGGTGCGCTGGATCGGGCTCTTGGCAAAGATCACCGCCAGCACCACGAAAAACAGCACCGCGAATACGGCAAACAGGATGGTCTCCACGGTCTGCTCCTTTGCCGCGTCTCCCCGTGCCATTTCCACAAGAAGCGGGCGCACCATCAGATTCACCGCAAAGGTCAGGAGCATACAAACCACGTCCGCCGCTAAAAAATACAGCAGATGCTCGGGCAGATTTCTCAATAATCTCTTGGTTGCATCCATAGGATTCCTCCGTTTAATGGGTTGCCGTCGGCAAGCTCAACGCCATCAGGACGGCATCCTCCCTCGGGCGGTCGTAATAGTTTTTGCGAAGCCCGATCCGCTGAAAGCCCAACTTTTCGTACAGCCTCCGTGCAGGCAGATTGGAGGCGCGCACCTCCAGATAGAACTGCGTACAGTCACAGCTCTCCATCAGCGCCCGCATCAGCAGACAGCCGATGCCCCGCCCTCTCGCCTCGGGGGCGACGCAGATGTCGGCGATCTCGCCCTCGGGCGGGATCAGATAGGCGATCACAAATCCCACGATCTTCCCTTCCGACCGGGCGGCAATGGCGCGCGCCACGGGGATTTCCAACGTCGCCGCCATAGCAGATTCCGACCAAGGATCGCCAAAAGACGCCCGCTCCAGTTCCATCAGACGGGGCAGATCTGCGGTTGTGACGGGCGTAATATCGACCGTCATCGTCATGTCGGGCTGTTCAGAATGTCTTCCATCGACTTGAGATAATCGTCGAAGTAAGAGGAATCTACCTGCACCAAGAAGGGATCGTCCAGGATCTTCACACCTTCGGGGCTAATATAATAATTGCCTTCCCCGTCCGAGTAAACGGTCAGATTCAAATAGAGCCAATAATAGGTTTTGGAGGTAACGCGCAAGGTCAGCTTGATGTCCAGCGTATCCAGCAGGCCGGAATCGTAGAGATCCTCATTGTCTTCCGACAGGACCTCGTTCATCAATTGGTCTGTCTTTTCGGCATTGAGAGTATAGGTGGAAAAGGAGGTAGAGCCGGGATTGCTGAAGAAGATCTGCTCCCAATCGAAGTCAGCATAATCAGGGATGGATACCGTGTCGGGATTATAGTAGATCTCGCCGCCCACCGACTTTGCGGTGGTCAGCCACTCGGTAGCAGGACGGAAATGGGCTTTTCCTTCCTCATCACGGTAGCCGATCTGATAGAGCGGCCAACGGTCGCTCTTAGCGTAAGGGTAGTCCTCGCCGGCGTTGATCACCGACTCAAAGCAGAAGGGTGCGGGGATGTAGGTGATGTCTCTTTTCTCGTCGGTATAGGTGCCGTTTTCGTAGACCAGCCACTCGGTCTTCCACTCATCGTCCGGGGTAGTGAGAACGGTATAGAGCGCCACACCGCCAAGGATGGCAGCCAGCGAGCCGATGATGATGATCCAGGGTAGCATCGCCCGAAACGAGAGCTTTCCACGGCGTTTTTTCTTCATGGGTTTCTGATTTACGGAATGTTTCATAATCTTCCTTCACAATGGGATCAATAGCCGAATTTACCGCTGAGGCTGTCGTCCTCGCGGATCCACTCGCGGACATTGACGGTCTGATAGGTATCGGGAGAGTTGCGGATCACCACTTTATCAATACCTGCGTTAATGATCATCCGTTTACACATCGCACAGGAGCAAACGTCGGTGAGCAGTGCCCCGGTCTGACTGTCTTCCCCTACCAGATAGAGGGTGGACCCCAGCATCTGTTCACGGGAGGCGTTGATAATGGCGTTCTGCTCGGCGTGGAGGGCGCGGCACAGCTCGTAGCGTTCCCCGCGGGGAATATTCAGCTGCTCGCGCATACAGACGCCCAGCTCGATGCAGTTGGCTCTGCCTCTGGGTGCGCCGTTGTAGCCGGTGGAGACGATCACATCATTCTTGACGATGATAGCACCGTATCGTTTTCTCAGACAAGTAGATCGCTTCAGCACAGTCTCTGCAATATCCAGGTAATAGTTGGGTTTGGTCACTCGATCCATACGGTACCTCCAAAACGGGGAGACTTCCCCTATTATCGTATCTTATATTGTAGCACACGAAAACAGGGAAATCAATAGGGGCGGGACAACTTTTCATAGATTTGTTACATTTTTATCAAATTTATCAAAATCCCCGTCCACTCATACTCCGTGCTCCTCGATTGCTCTTTTCATAGGAACAAATCCCGACCGAAATCGTTTGCTATGTTCGCACCTGCTAATACAAACAAAATCCGCCTGAGGGCGGATTCTGCTCCTAATCTTTCCCCGCCAAGGGCGGGGAAAACTTCATACAGGTACGCGAAGCGTTCCTGTGCTTCATTCGGGACGCATGCGCCAACCTGCATATCCCGAACTTCATGCAAACACGCCACTTGGCGGCGTTTCTGCGCTTCACTATGGCAGGCGTCACGCCTGCCATAGCACGCCCTGCAAAGCGAAATCGGGCGTATACTCCGCCTTTGCGCTGTCGGGAGATTGGCAATACCCTTCAAAACCCGCCGCCTCCACCGCCTCCAGTACCGATCGGTACTCGAAGGCGGTGATCCGCCGAGTGGGCGCGCCTTTCGCTCCGTTGGGGGTATACTGCGCCATCAGCGACAGCAGGATCTGGTCGCTGTCAAAGGCGCCACGGAGCATCTCCACCGCCGCGATGCTGTTTTTTCGCTCTCCCGGCAGGACCAAATGCCGCACCAGCACACCGCTACGGAGCAGTCCGTCGGCGTCAAAGACCGGCTTCCCTGCCCGATCGACCATCCGGCGGATGGCGGCAAGAGCTACTTCAGGATAGTCTCCCGCCCCCGACAAATGGGCGGCAAGGGCTCCGTCGGCGTACTTGAAATCGGGCAACCACACGTCGGCGACCCTCGCAAACAGCTCCACCTGCTCGGGCGAGAGATAGCCGCCGCAGTTGAGGACGATAGGAAGCCCCAGCTCCTCCTTGATCGCCTCCAGCACGGGAACGATCATCTCCGCATACGCATCGGGGGTGACCAAGTTGATGTTATGCACACCTGCCGCCTTCAACTCGAAGCAGATCTGACGAAAGCGGTCGGGCGTGACTTCCTTTCCGAAATTTTCGGTGGAAATGGCGCGATTTTGACAAAATACGCACCTTAGCGTGCATCCCGAAAAGAAGATCGCACCCGATCCGCTCTTTCCCGAGATGCAGGGCTCCTCCCAGAAGTGAGGCATCGCCCGCGCCAGACGGATCGCGTCCCCCGCGCCGCAATAACCGGGACGGACTGCACGATCCGCACCGCATTTGCGGGGGCAAAGGGTGCAACGGGGGTCGTTCATCATTTGATCCTCCGTCCCGTACCCACGCGGCTGTGATGGATATATTCCTCCTGCAGCTTGGAGTAAGCCGCTTCCCGTCCGGAGTAGAAGCTGTAGTAACCGGCCAGCATATAGAGCATCGCCGCCATGATTGTATAATACAGCACACCCGCGCCGCCGAAGAGTTCAATGCCCAAGATCAGCGATGCCAGCGGACAGTTGGTCATGCCCGAGAAGAGCGCCACCAATCCCAGCGCCGCGCCGAAGGAGGAGGGCAGTCCCATCCATCCCGCCATCACACAGCCGAAGGTGGCACCGATGAAGAAGCCGGGAACGATCTTTCCGCCCTTGAAACCGCAACCGAGGGTAAATGCGGTAAAGGCGATCTTGAGAAGACAATCCCACGGATCAGCCTCGCCGGCAACTGCGGCAATCACGCCCTCCATACCGGCACCGTTGTAGGCAAAGCCGTCGGTGAACCACCACACCGCGACGGTCAGCAGGCTCACGATGGAGCCGCCCACCACTACCCGCAGATAGGGATTCTCAAGATGATGCGCCGCCAGATGCTCCACCTTGTGGACGGCGGAGACGAACAGCACCGACAGGAGCGCAAATACCGCCCCCATCAACAAGACCCTGCCCAGCGTCAGCAGGGACAGGTCGGGGAGGATGACCTTTGCCATCTTCTGAGCCGCGGGAACCACGCCGCAGGCGATAGCAATCAGATAAGCGATAATGGACGAGAGCAGACAGGGAAAGAACGCCATATAGTAGACCGCCCCCACGCTGATCATCTCAATGGCGAAGACCGATGCGGTCACGGGCGTTCCGAAAACCGCCGAGAAAAGTGCCGCCATGCCGCACATGGCAAGGATGTTGGTGTTCTTCTCTTTCAGCCGAAGCATTCTGCCGCAGAAGGTACCCACCGCACCGCCCATCTGGAGTGCCGCACCCTCGCGTCCTGAGGAGCCGCCGCAAAGCTGGGTCAGAGCGGTACCGATAAAGACCAGCGGCGCCGCGGCGTAGGGGACCTTCAGATCCTCTCTCACCGAGTGAACGATCATATCGGAGCCGTTGTCCTTTTTGACTCTGCCGATCTTGTACAGCCACACGATAACAACACCCGCCACGGGCAAGAGAAGGATCAGCCACGGGTGGTGGGCAAACTGATGGGATGCCGCCTCCAGCGTCAGGTCGAAGGCAGTTCCAATCACACCGCAGAGCAGTCCCATCGCCACGGCAAAGGCGATCCAGCGGACGATGGTAGAGGCGTAGGTGGATCGAAGCCGCCATTTTCGGAAAAAGCGTTTAAGCATAGTGCAGTCCTTTCAAAAATACACATTTCAATACAATAGCAGAATATTAGTATTCCACAATCCGATAGGGGGAAGAAACCATCTCAGACGCCGAAGTTTTCTTCCCCCTCTCGGGCTCTCCCCCAACTTCCTTGGCTATTGCCTTTTTGTAAGAGGGATATGGGTGTATAAGTCCAGCCGGCAAGTATTTGCCGGCTTTTCAAGAAAGTTTTTGAGGGTTCTTAGGGGTGGGAGGTTCGAAATAGTGCCTTGGCAACTGTTTCGAACTCCCGTAATTCGGCTTTGCCGAATTACAACTTTTCTTCAAAAAGTCCCCTAAGTCGTCTCCCTTATATTGCATTCACGCAGACTGCGACGGCGGCGGAACAGGTGAAGACATCGTATTCGATCTCCTCGGTCTGCTCGCCCAGCTTGGTCTGCATGAGCCCCTTGGAGTTCTTGTTCGTCCACGCACTGTCTGCATTCTTCTGCAACCATTCCATATACTCGGGCTTGTCAAAGGTCAGCGCGAAGAGACGGATCCAACGGGACATAATGCCCTTGAAGCCGGGCAGGTCGTTGCCCCACTCCTCGTTGTTCATCACGCCGCCCTGATACATTTCATTCATAGTGTAGGCGGCAGCCTTTTCGGCATTCACACGGTACTCTTCCCCACCGGTGTGAGCATAGAGCAGGCAGTTTGCGCCGATGTAGGTACCTTGGTTGTAGGTGGAAGACCAGTAGTTGTACTTCCCTTCCAGATTGACGCAATCGTAGACCTTGCCCTCGGCGGGATTGGTCAGAACCTTGTTCTGCCAGGCAATGATCGCCTTAGCTTTGTCAAAGTAAGTCTCGTCGGAAAGCACCTTGCCCAGCAGGCAGGCGGCGATGGCACCGGGACAGTTGACGCAGGAGTTCTTGCTCTGGTTCTCCACTCTCCAGTAGAGACCGCCGCCCAGAACCTCGTCCCAAGCACGGGCGTAGGTCAGATCGTAGTTGATCTTCGCCATTTCCACATACTTCTGCTCGCCGGTGAGCATAGTAGCACGGGTCAGAGCGATGACCAGCCACATAATATCGTCGTTGTAGGGATTGTATTCCCAAGTCTCCTTATAGGTGCGGAGCACGAACTGATACATTTCCTCGATCTGCTCTTTGTAATCGGGATCGCCTGTGATCTGATACATATCGTCGATGATCTCGAAGATCTCCGCATAATCCCAGAAATCGGCTTTGTCGTAGCCGCCGTCTTTGTAGTAAACCGCCTTGTGGGCTTCAATGGCTTCTTTGGCGCGGGCAATGCGCTCGGTCTGTGTCATAAGTGTTCCTCCCTTGGATGGAAATATAATTGTATGCATTGTACCACATTCTGCATAAAAATGCAAGAGCTTTTGCAAAAAAGATGCAAAACCGCTTCGAAAAACTCCGAAGCGGTTTGGATCATAGGGGTTTTGTCGGCGAAAAAGCCGATCACTTGCGTTTTTTGACGATCACGAAGACTACGGCGATCACCGCGACTAAAGCCGCCCCGATCACTACGGGAAGGATCCAGCCGTTGCCGCCCTCCTGGTCAGAGGGAGCGTCGCCGCCCTGCTGGCCGAGTTCGGGAGTAGCATCGTTGCCGCCGGGAGAGTCGATGTTGCCGGGCTCCTTGGGATCGTCAGGCTGATCGGCGGTTCCGGGATTTTCGGGATCGTCGGGCGTCTCCTCGGTGTTCTTCATCATCACATTGTAGGCAAAGAGGTTCTGGCTCAGACCGGGCTTCAGCTCCTCCAGTGTCTCTGCCTTCACGCCGTCGAAATAGATATCGGTGAAGGTAACACCGTCTATGCCGCTCTCGCCGTTGTAGCCGTGGATGCGGATATCCTGATTGCCCTCAGCACCCTTATAGACGTAAATGTTCTTAACGACCACGTCCTTGAGATTGCCCTTTCCGCGGGAGTTCTGCTGAACGTGCAGGAGCAGCCAGCCGGTGTGACCGTAGAAGCCGCCGCTGTGGATTTTTTCCACATAGATGGTATCAAATACCACGCCGTTGACGGTTCCCGAACCGGAAGAGCAGTGGACGCCGAAGCCGATGGTAGCGTCGATGACCGTGCAGTCCTTGAAGACCACGTTGTAATGATCCTGATCGGTTCCCTGCCCCACCTTGTAGCCTGCACGGTGGGTATAGGACATACAGCCCTCGAAGGTCACGTCGGACAGATATTCGGGAACGCCGGGCCAGTTGACGGTGATACCGGTCTTGTAAGGCCAGGTCTTTGCCGAGAAGGGATCGTCCATGGCAAAGCCGATGCAGTTCTTGACCACCGTGTCCTGACACTCGCAGATATCAATGCCATCATTTTCGTCGTGATGACGGGAGATGCGGTTGAGCAGCTTCAGATTGTCGAAGGTCAGATGATCGCTTCTGACCGCCACCACCGACCAGCAGACCGCATCGCGGATGGTCAGACCTTCCAGTGTAAAGTAGGAACAGCCGATGGGAACCACCGTGTTCTGACCGACCCAGTGGTTGCCCTCGGAAGCGGTGTCCCAATAATGGGCATCCCGTCCGTCCAGCGTACCGCGTCCGCCGATCCGGATGTCGTAGGAGCCGTTCACCCGGTCAATCGCCACTTCCTCAAAGGCGGTATGGATCCACCAAGTATAGTCCACGCCCTGCTTTCCGTTCGGGTCTACCATCGAGGTCTTGGTACCGTCCACGGAAAGGAGCGAGGAGTCATCGGTGATGCGGAACACCGCACCGCCCGCCAGATAGAGATAGGTGTTGGAGGAGACCACCAAATCTCCCACATAGTACACACCTGCGGGGATATAGACCACGCCGTTGGGGTTGCCGGAAATGTTGCCGTAAGCGGACGCATCGTCCAGCGCCTTCTGGATGGCTTCGGTGACCGCTTTGTCGGTCATCTTAGAAGGATCCACTGAGTAAGGAGCGGCGGTAATGTTGAAGATGCCCTCGCCGCTCTCTGCAGGGACGTCGGTCTGCATGGGATCGGCAGAGATGATCAGGTACTTTCCGCCGATGCAGAGGGCGTACTGCTGATTTTCGCTGATGGTCATGGTAATGACCTTGCCGTCCTTTTCGTAGACGGGATTTTTATGCTGAGGGCTGACCGTCAGATCGCGGACCGAAGCCGCGCACTCGATCTTCACCTGGATGCTTCCCTTTTCGGGATCGTAGTCGAAGGCGGCGTACTCGTACTGGTCGGCAATTGAGGTAACGGGAACGCTGACGCCGTCCACAGTCAGGGTGTACAGCTTGGATGCCTCATAGCAGTCCGCTAAAGGGTAGACCGTGATCTTATCGGTAGTCTTCGGGGTGTCCTTGACACCGGGATAGGTGTCCAGCATCCCGTCGGGAATCTCCACCGTGAGGGGCGTGCTGTTCTCCTTGGTCTTGACCTCGGAGAAGTCCACCGCAGAGGTGAAGGTCAGCTCGGACTCGTCCACAGGATCCCCCAGCTCGATGTAGTCCACGGTAAAGGCGGAATCCTCGGGGGATGCACCCTCTCCCACCAGCTTGAAGGTAACGATATTCTCACCCTTCTTGAAGTTGTAGTTGCCAAGCGTCACGGTGCGAACCGTTTCAGAAGAGTTGTTAACGACACCGCCTACCATCTTGCCTGATTTGAGCGAGATGACGCCGCCCTCTTCCTCTCCGTTGATCAGCACCTGGATATCCGAGTAGCTCACCGGGCTGGGGCGGTACGCCCAAACGATGCTGTACTCGCCCGCCTCGGCGACGTTTAGCTTAAAGTCAACTGTGCCACCCAGACCGCCGCTGCGGAAATAGGTCAACGCGCCGGAAACGCCCGATGCGCCCGACAGATTCGGCGACCAAGCCCATTTGCTCTCCTTGTTGGTGGAGGTAGTCACTCCCTGATCGTCGGTGACGGTAAAAGAGAGATCCTCCGCCTCGTAGCGGAGTCCCTGCGGACCGGGCTCGGGTTCCGGCTCGGGCTCAACCGCCGAGCGATCCACCAGACGGAAATAGTCCACGGTCAGAGCGGATTTGTCGTTGGAGGCGGCACCCATCTCCACGATCTTGAAGGAGACGGTATTTTCGCCTGTCTTGAAGTCTGCGTCGCCCAGATCAACCGTGCGAATGATGTTCTGCTTGTTGACCTGACCTGCCACGGTATCCCCCGTTTTCAGCGAAACAGGATCGCCCACCTCGGTACCGTTGACCAGCACCTGCACGGTGGAAAAGCTCACGTCATTGGGTCTGTACGCCCAGACGAGACCGTAGCTGCCGTCCTTGGCGAGGTTGATCTTAAAGTCTACGGTGCCACCCACGCCGCCACTGCGGAAGTAGGTAAGCTTCCCCGAGGGCTTGGATTCGGTAATCCCCAGATCGAGGCTCCACGCCCACTTGCTCTCATTTTTGACGTCGGTGGTCTTACCCGTATCGTCGGTGACCGAGAAAGGGGTAGATTCTCCCTCGAATTTCAGATCGTCGGAGTCTGCCGCGAAGGCGGTCAGCCCGAGACTAGTCAACAGACAGGAGAGGGTAACAAAAATCGTAAGTAGTTTTCTCATCATCGTTATTTCCTTTTTTTCAGGATCACGGCGATCACAACCGCCAATACCGCCACACCTGCGGCGATGGCTACCCAAAGGATCCAGCCGCTACCGTCATCGGAGTCAGCGGGATCGCCGCCCTGCGGATCTGCAGAGGGATCGGAATCGTCGGGAGTCTCGGTATTGCCGGGATCGGCAGGGTCGGTAACGGGAGGATCAACGGGATCGTCGGGCTTCTCCGAGGTCTCGGGACCGTCGGGTTCATCAGTCCCCGGCGCCTCGTCATCGGGGAGCTGATAATCGTTGTCCACCACCACGTTCACCGCGAACTCGTTCTGATCCAGCCCGGGCTGCAGATCGCGGAGCGTATTTGCAAGCTCGCCGTCAAAGTAGACGTTGCTGAAGATCACACCGTCCACGCCGCTGGCAGCATCGTGACCTCGCATCTCAATGCCCTTTTCACCGATGGCTTCCTTGTAAACGTAGACGTTCTTGAGAATGATGTTTTCGGCATTGCCGTTGCCTCTTGCGTTGGGCTGGGTGTAAACGTAGAACCATACGCAGTGGGTACCGGTGACCGAGTTGATCTTTTCAATATAGCAGTTTTCGAAGATGATATTGCTGACAACGCCCTCTCCCGACAAAAGATGCACGCCCATACCTCTGGCGGCGTCCACGGTGACGCAATCGCGGAAGGTCACGTCGTACTGGTTCTGGTTGGAGCCCTGTCCTACCTTATAGCCGAAGCACTTGCTGTAGGCCATACAATCCTCGAAGGTAACGTCAGCCAGATACTCGGGAACGCCTGCCCAGTTGATGGTGATGCCGGTCTTGTAGGGCCAGGTCTTGGTGGAGAAGGAGTCGTCGCGGGAGTAGCCGATGCAGTTGCGGACGGTGACGTTCTGGCTCTCGCAGATGTCGATGCAGTCGTCCTCGTATTGACGGTAGCCGATGAGCTGATACATCTTCAGCCACTCAAACACCATGTTGTCACTGCGCACGGCGATGACCGACCAGCAGATGCCCTCGCGGATGGTCAGTCCTTCCATGGTAAAGTAGGAGCAGGCAATGGGGATCACAGTATTGTTGCCGACCTCGTACTGGAAGCCGTCGGGGTTATTGATGGACCAGAATTCGCTGTCTCTGCCATCCAGCACGCCACGTCCGCCGATGCGGATGTCGTAGGAGCCGATGACCTCGGTCCCCTGCTCTTCGGCGTAGGTGGTGATCCACCAGGTGTAATCCAGCCCCTTGCCGCCCGAAGGAGTGTCCATAGAGGTCTTATTGCCATGGACCTTGGTCAGCGAGGTGTCGGAGGTGATCCGCAGAGTGGCGCCGCCCTCCAGATACAGGAAGGTGTTGGAGGCGATCACCAGATTGCCCACATAGTACAGCCCCTCGGGGATATAGACCACGCCGTTCTTGTGCCCCTTGACACTGCCGTAAGCGGAAGCGTCATCCAGCGCCTTCTGGATGGCCTCGGTGACCTCTTCGTCGGTCATCTTGGAGGGATCCACCGAATAGGGGGCGGCGGTGATATTGAAGATGCCCTCTCCGCTCTTTTCGGGAACGTCGGTCTGCATGGGATCTGCGGAGATGCAAAGATGCTTGCCATTGATGGTCAGATCGTAGTTATAGTTTTCGGTAATGGTCAGCGTGATCTTCTTGCCGCTCTTGGTATGCTCTACGTTCATGTGCTGCGGGCTAACCGTGAGATTCCGCACGGTTGCATCGCATTCCACCACCACGGTCAGCGGTCCCTTCTCGGGATCGTAATCGAAGGAAGCGAACTCGTACTGATCGTTTGCCATCACCGAGATCGGCACTTCCACGCCGTCAACGGTGAGCTTGTACTGCTCAGACTTCTTGTAGACGTCTGCCAGCGGATAAACGGTAATCTTATCGGTGGTTGCAGGCTTTGCCTTTACTCCGGGATAGGTATCCAGCATCCCGTCGGGAACGGTAACGGTAGCGGGGGTGCTGTTCTCCTTGGTGGCGACCTTGGGAATCTCCAGCTCGGAGGTAAAGGTCAGCGTGGACTCGTCCACGGGATCGCCCAGCTTGATGTAGTCGATGGTAAATGCGGACGCTTCCTCAGACTTGCCTGCGCCCACCAGTTTGAAGGTAACTGTATTCTCCCCCTTCTTGAAATTGGCGTTTCCAAGGGTAACGGTACGGACGTTGCTGAGCCAGCCGTTCATCAGACCGCCCACCAGAACGCCCGATTTCTGCGAGATCTCGCCGCCGAGCTCCTCGCCGTTGACCAAGACCTGCACAGTGGAGTAGCTGTCACCATGGGGACGGTACGCCCAGACCACGCTGTGCTCTCCGGCTTCATCCAGGGTAACGGTGTAATCGACAGTGCCGCCGATGCCGCCGCTGCGGAAGTAGGCAAGGTCGCCCGACACCAGCGATGCGTTTGCGATCTTCAGGCTCCACGCCCACTTGCTCTCGCCGCTATTGGTGGCGGTTACACCCTCGCTGTCGGTGGCGGTGAAGGGAGTGGTTTCTGCTTCAAACAGGAAAGGATCCGCCGGCGTTGGCTCTTCCGTCTCGGGAAGCTCACCCGGAGTACCTGTGGCGTCTGCCAGCGAGAAGTAGTCCACGGTAAAGGCAGTATTCTGCTCAGAAGGCCCCTGCCCCACCAGCATGAAAGTAACGGTATTCTTGCCCTCAACGAACGCGGCAGTGCCTACCAATACCTCGCGGACCTTGTTATCCACGTTGGCGGCCCCTGCAACGGTAGCGCCCGATTTCTGGGAAATGGGTGCACCCACCTCGGTACCGTTGACCAGCACCTGCACGGTGGAATAGCTTTCGTTTTTGGGGCGGTACGCCCAGTAGAGATCGTAGTTTGCTGTAGCATCCAGCGTGATCTCGTAATCAACGGTAGCACCGATACCGCCGCTGCGGAAATACGGAAGCGTGCCGGATACGTTCTGCGCCTTTTTGATGTCGGGATTCCACGCCCATTTGCTGCCGCCCGTCCCGTTTGCATCGTTCTTGGTAGTCGTAACACCTGCGTTGTCGGTCATAGTGAAGTAGGTGGATTCACCTTCAAACTTCAGCAAGTCTGCGGCAAACACCGACAGACCGAGACTGGTCAGAAGACAAGCCAGCATTACGAGGATTGCAAGTAGTTTTTTCATCATAAGTATCTTCCTTTCCGATTATGGATCCGAACTTGCGGTTGGTAAGATCATTATAGAGAATTCCGTCTCCAAACTCAATAGTTTATTCTCTGGATTTCATATAATATTCTACGATTTTTGTGCGCTCGCATCAAAATGCACAAAATCAGCGCAATTTCTTTGTGCGATATAACAACAAAACCTCCACTGCGGAAATCCGCAGCGGAGGTTTTTCCGGATAGCAGGATCAAACCTGTGTACGTCTTCTCTTGGAAGAAAGGAGGAAGTAGCCGACAGCAGCTACTGCCGCAACACCAGTCAGCACAAGAACGGCGTCGCCGGTCTTGGGCGGATCTACGGGTTCAGGCTCAGGCTCGGGTTCGGGTTCGGGGAACTCGGTAAAGGTCAGACCCGACTCGTCTACCGCCTCGGTCAGCTCGATGTAGTCGATGGTAAAGCCGGATTTGGAGAGATCCTCATCATCGCGGAGTCCCACCATCTTGAAGGTAATGATATTCTCGCCCTCTACAAAGTCAGCGTTACCCAACACGACGGTGCGGAGGATGTTCTGCACATTCTCAACGCCGCCAACGGTAAGCCCGGTCTTCTGGGAGATGAGACCGCCCACTTCTTTGCCATTCACCAGCACTTGAATGACCGCATAACTGGTATCGTTGGGACGATACTGCCAGGTGATGCCGTAATTGCCTGCCTCGGCTACGTTCACTTTATAGTCAACGGTTCCGCCCACGCCGCCGCTGCGGAAGTAGGTCAGTGCGCCGGAAGGTTTGGATTCGTTAATGTTCAAATTCAGCGACCACGCCCAATCGCTTGCCTTGTTTTCGGAGGTAGTCGTTCCTTTGGCATCGGTGACGGTAAAGGGAGTGG
>JAFTPF010000023.1 GCA_017463445.1 Clostridia bacterium | reverse complement strand
TAGATCTTCAGGTTCGGGCCAACGACGATAACCGAACGGCCCGAGTAGTCCACACGCTTACCGAGCAGATTCTGACGGAAACGACCCTGCTTACCGCGAAGCATCTCGGAGAGAGACTTCAAGGGGCGGTTGGAGGGGCCGGTAACCGGCTTGCCGCGGCGGCCGTTGTCGATGAGGGCGTCTACGGCCTCCTGGAGCATTCTCCGCTCGTTGCGGATGATGATCTCGGGGGAGCGGAGCTCCATCAGTCTCTTCAGACGGTTGTTACGGTTGATCACACGGCGGTACAGATCGTTCAGGTCGGAGGAAGCAAAGCGTCCGCCGTCCAGCTGTACCATGGAACGGATATCGGGGGGAATTACAGGAAGTACATCCAGCACCATCCACTCGGGCTTGTTACCGCTCTTGCGGAAGGCTTCCACTACTTCCAGACGCTTGATCAGGCGAGCCTTTTTCTGACCGGACGCGGTCAGAAGGTCTGCCTTCAGCTTTTCGGAAAGCTCGGTGATATTCAGCTCGGCCAGCAGTTCCTTAATAGCGCCTGCACCCATGCCGACTCTGAAGTCGTCCTCGTAGGTTTCCTTATATTTTCTGTATTCGGTCTCGGACAGTAGCTGATATTTGGACAGAGGCGTGTCACCGGGATCGATGACGATATACTCTGCATAGTACAGCACCTTCTCCAGCATTCTGGGGGAGATGTCCAGAAGGGTTCCCATACGGGAGGGGATGGCACGGAAGTACCAGATGTGAGATACGGGGCAAGCCAGCTCGATATGACCCATGCGTTCACGGCGCACCTTTTTGGTGGTGACCTCTACGCCGCACTTCTCACAGACCTTGCCTTTGTAGCGAACTCTCTTATATTTACCGCAGGCACACTCCCAGTCCTTGGTCGGCCCAAAGATGCGCTCGCAGAACAGACCGTCCCGCTCAGCTTTGAGGGTACGGTAGTTGATCGTTTCGGGCTTTTTGACCTCACCGAAGGACCAGCTGCGGATCATTTCGGGGGAAGCCAGACCAATTTCAATTGAATCAAATACGCGTTCTTCCATTATTCTGTATCTCCTTTCAATTAAAACTCGTCATCAGAATCGACGTCATCAACGTCTTCCATCATTTCGGTAAACAGTTCGTCTTCACCGTACTCGTCTACGCCGTCACCGTTGTCTGAACGTCCGGTGAAGGTCTCCTCGAAGTAGCCCTCGCCCATTTCCTTGGTGACTACGTTAGAGCCGATCTCTTCTTCGGTGAAGGTGGGAGCCATCAGCTCGTCTTCATCATCCAGTGTAGACAGGTCGATCTCGTCGCCGTCCTTGTTCAGAACTTTTACGTTCAGCGCAAGAGATTGGAGCTCTTTCACCAACACCTTAAAGGCTGCGGGAACGCCGGGAGTGGGGATATTCTCGCCCTTGACAATGGCCTCGTAGCACTTGACACGACCAGTCACGTCGTCAGACTTGATGGTCAGAATCTCCTGCAACGTGTAGGCGGCGCCGTATGCCTCCAGTGCCCAAACCTCCATCTCACCGAAACGCTGACCGCCGAACTGTGCTTTACCGCCCAGAGGCTGCTGCGTTACCAAAGAGTAAGGACCGGTGGAACGGGCGTGGATCTTATCGTCAACCAGGTGATGGAGCTTGAGGTAGTACATGATACCCACGGTTACGGGGTTATCGAAGCGGCGGCCGGTTCTGCCGTCGTACAGGATAGACTTACCGTCAACGATCTTGAGCTTATGCTCTTCCATCATTGCCAGCAGCTCTTCTCTGCTGTATGCGGCAACGTCGATCTCGGGATAAGACTTCTCGCCGGTCTCTTCGTTGACCTCTTCAAGATAGATAGTCTTTCCTTCCAGCTTATCGGAGGGCAGTACATCGCGGTACATTCCGGCAAGCTTCATGCACTCAGCAATGTCCTTCTCGTTGGCACCGTCGAATACAGGGGTCATGACCTTCCACCCCAGCTTGCGGGCTGCGATGCCGAGGTGTACCTCCAGCACCTGACCAATGTTCATTCGGGAAGGCACGCCCAAGGGGTTCAGCACGATATCCAGGGGAGTACCGTCTGCAAGGAAGGGCATATCTTCGGGAGGCAGGATGCGGGATACGACACCCTTGTTACCGTGGCGGCCTGCCATCTTGTCGCCCACAGAGATCTTTCTCTTCTGCGCAACATATACGCGGACCACTTTATTCACGCCGGGACCCAGCTCGTCGCTGTTCTCACGGGAGAATACTTTGACGTCTACGACGATACCCGACTCACCGTGGGGCAGGCGCATAGAGGTGTCACGCACTTCTCTTGCCTTCTCGCCGAAGATCGCGCGGAGCAGACGCTCCTCTGCGGTCAGCTCGGTCTCACCCTTAGGAGTAACCTTACCGACCAGAATATCGCCGGAGCGAACCTCGGTACCCTTGCGGACGATGCCCTCTGCGTTCAGATCCTTCAGCGCGTCGTCGCCGACGTTGGGGATCTCGCGGGTGATCTCTTCCGGACCCAGCTTGGTGTCGCGGGCTTCGTGAGTGTACTCCTCGATATGGATGGAGGTGTAAACGTCATCACGGACCAGACGCTCGTTCAGAAGAACTGCGTCCTCGTAGTTGTAACCTTCCCAGGTCATGAAGCCGATCAGGGGGTTCTTACCCAGGGAGATCTCGCCGTGGTCGGTAGCAGGTCCGTCTGCGATCACGCGACCGGCGTCGATATAGTCGCCCTCGTTGATGATGGGGCGCTGGTTGACACAAGTGCCCTGGTTGGAGCGCTTGAACTTGAGCAGATGATAGGTGTCCTTTGTGCCAGCGTCAGTACGGATGACGATTTCGTCAGCGGTAACGCGCTCGGCAACGCCGGAATTCTTGGCGCAGATAACGACACCGGAGTCGATAGCCGCCTTGTACTCCATACCCGTACCAACGATAGGAGCCTGGCTGACCATCAGCGGCACTGCCTGCTTCTGCATGTTGGAGCCCATCAGCGCACGGGAGTTGTCGTCGTTTTCCAGGAAGGGGATGAAGGAGGTTGCAACCGACACGACCATCTTAGGCGAAACGTCCATATAGTCAGCCTCGGAAGCGTTCACTTCCAAAATTTCGGAGCGGCGACGGACCGAGACCTTGGGATTGATGAAATGGAAGTTTTCATCCAGAGGCTCGTTTGCTTGCGCTACGGTGTAGTTATCCTCAACATCTGCGGTCATATAGTCTACTTCATTGGTCACGATAGACTCAACGTACTTGCCGTTCTCGTCGTAGATCTTCTTGATCTTACGGTAAGGCGCTTCGATGAAGCCATACTCGTTGACCTTTGCGTAGGTGGAAAGATAAGAGATCAGACCGATGTTGGGACCTTCGGGAGTCTCGATAGGACACATACGACCGTAATGGGTGTAGTGTACGTCACGGACGTCAAAGGAGGCACGGTCACGGGACAGACCGCCGGGGCCCAGTGCGGACAGACGGCGCTTGTGAGTGACTTCTGCCAGGGGGTTGTTCTGATCCATGAACTGGGACAGAGGAGAGGAGCCGAAGAAGTCGCGGATCGCAGTGACGATGGGACGGATGTTGATCAGTGTCTCGGGGGTCAGGCTCTCGCTGTCCTGCACGGTCATTCTCTCCTTGACGATCTTATCCATTCGAGAGAAGCCGATGCGGAACTGATTTTGCAGAAGCTCGCCGACGCTACGTAGACGACGGTTGCCCAGATGGTCAATGTCGTCGACGGTGCCGCAGTCGTGGCTGAGGCAGACCAGATAGTTGACCGATGCGAAAATATCAGCCTTGGTGATGTGCTTGGGAGACAGCAATGCGCTGCGCTCGCGGCAAGCCTTGATGAATGCGGCACGGTCTTCAGTACCAACCTCTTCGATCAGATCGGAGAGTGCCTTGAAGTCTACCTTTTCCTTGATACCGACCTCGCGAAGATTAAAGCCCAGAACGGCCTCGGGATATACGGTGCCATTGGAGATGACCTTGACCTCGGTAGCAGACTCGTCGTCGGGATGACGGACGTAGAGCTCATTCACGCCTGCGAATTCCAGTGCGTTTGCGATCTCTGCGGTCAGATAGGTGCCCTCGTCATACAAAAACTCACCGGTGACGGGAGAGATAGCGGGACGGGTCAGGATGCGACCTTCCACGCGCTTGCCGATAGCAACCTTCTTATTATACTTATAACGTCCAACGGGAGCCAAGTCGTAACGCTTGGGATCGAAGAACATATTGTTGATCAGCACCTGTGCGCTGTCTACCAGAGGAGGCTCGCCGGGACGGAGCTTGCGGTAGATCTCCTTGAGGGCTTCCTCTTCTGCGGTGGAGCCGTTCTTTACAGCCTCAGCGTTCATGCCGTCCTTTTCAATGGTAGCCATGATCTTAGGATCTTCGCCGAAGACCGAGATCAGGTCGCTGTCATTGCCAAGACCCAGCGCGCGAAGCAGAACGGTTACGGGAATCTTGCGGTTTTTGTCGATACGGACAGAGAAAACGTCGTTGGCGTCGGTCTCATACTCCAGCCAAGCACCGCGATAAGGGATGATCTGCGCGGTATAGACCTTCTTGCCCGATTTGTCGATCTGACTGTCGTAATACATACCGGGAGAGCGAACGATCTGAGAAACGATGACACGCTCCGCACCGTTGATGATGAAGGTGCCGTTGTCGGTCATCAGGGGGAAATCACCCACATAAATGACGCGGTCAATGACCTCTTCGGTGTTCTTATTGTAGAGACGAACCTTTACACGCAGGGGGGCGGCAAAGTTGACGTCACGGTCCTTGCACTCCTCTTCGGGGTACTTGGGGGTGTCGTCCAGGGTATAGTCGATGAATTCGATGTAAATGTTGCCCGAGTAATCAACGATCGGGGATACATCGCGCAGAACCTCCTGCAGGCCCTCGTCCAGGAACCACTGATAGGATTTCTTCTGAACTTCCAACAGGTTCGGCATTTCCAGAACTTCATCGATCTTGGAAAAGCTCATACGCTGGGTCGTGCCGAGCATTTGTGGTTTGACCATATACAATCCTCCGTTTCAAAATAAATAGACCATACTTTATCATCCGTTTTTTCGTTCACAAATAATTTAAAAACTCTACCCCTGCGGCATTCTGGTTAAAGCCGAATCTTAAGCTGAATGATCAAATTATGCAAGCGAAAGCGTGAAAATAAGGCATGACCTCATTTTTTACCTCAATTATTGTCGACTTTTATCGAGTTTTCGGTAAAAGTCATCCCTCACGGTTAATTTAACGCATTCTAACCGATTTTATTGGATGGTAACATAATACCACATCCGGGGACATTTGTCAAGATATTTTTTCAAAAAAATGAAAAAATTTTTCAAAAAGGACTTGCTTTTTTCGAAAATATGTGCTATGATACATGGGTAATAGATTGAGCCATAGTGTCTCAACGAGAATTCATCGATTCCGTTCCCCCACACCGGATCGGAAAATCGCAACGAGGAGGTGTACCCCATGCCCAATATCAAATCCGCAAAGAAGCGCGTGCTCGTCACCGAAGCCAAGACCCTGCAGAACAAAATGTTCAAGTCCTCTTACAAGACCGCTGTCAAGAAGTACGAAAGTGCTGTTGAAGCAGGCGACAAGGAGGCTGCAATCGCTCTTTACAAGGCTGTTGTCAAGAAGGTTGACCAGGCTGCTGCTCGTGGCATCATCCACGCTAACGCTGCTGCAAGAAAGAAGAGCCAGTTCACTCTGATGCTCAACAAGATCGGCGCGTAAATCATTCCGGAATGCAAGTGATTGCATTCCGGTTTGCTTTTGCCTGCATTCCCCTGCTCTGTTCATCGGAACAAGCAGGGGAATTTTTTCATTCATCTTCGTTACTGATAAATTCACGCACGCGCAAAGAGACACCGCATTCCGCGGCAATTTCGCGACAACGCTCGATCTCCTCAGGCGGGATGGTGGTGTCTACGACTGAAAGAACCACCTTGGGTACGTAACGGGTAGCGACTTTTGCAAAGTCCAGAAGCCCTTGGTATGCCGCCTCGCCGAAACGGCTGTGGCAGATCTTTTGATAGGACGCGGCATCTGCGGTATTCAGAGAGATGGAAAGCACGTCGATCAGTCCCGCCATTTTCGGGGTAATGTCATAGCCGGCGATCATACTTCCCTGCCCATTAGTGTTGATACGGATGGGGAGATCGGATCTCTCCTTCACGCGGCGGGCGACCTCCAGAATATCGTCGATGCGCTCGGTAGGCTCGCCGTAGCCGCAGAAGACCAACTCGATATATTTAGTGAGATCGCGGGCAAAGATGCTCTCACAGATCTCGTCTACGGTAGGCTCGCGTCTAAGCCACAGGTCGCCGTAGTAGGATTCCACGGTGGAGCGGACGCAAAATTCGCAGGCGTTTGAGCAACGGTTTGTGGTATTGACGTAAAGTCCGCTGCCGACTTCATAGGTGATGGTCATAATCATCCTCGATTTCAAACAATTTGCAGGCATTGGCATGGGTCTTGCGAACGAAGGATTCCACATCCTCTCCCCGCAACTCTGCCGCCTTTGCAGCAGTATAGCATAGATTGCCCGAATGGTTGGTTTTGCCCCGCATAGGAACGGGAGATAAATAGGGGCAATCGGTCTCGATCAGGATCCGATCGGCGGGAGTGATCTTCACTGCTTCGGGAGCGCGGGCGGCGTTTTTATAGGTGATCACGCCGGAAAAAGAGACGTACCAGTCGCGTTTGACCAGCTCTTTCACCATCTCGGGGGAGCAGGAGCAGGAATGAAGCACACCGCGCACATTGGGATGCGCGGTCAGCGCATCGAACACGTCGCCGTGGGCCTCTCTGTCGTGGATGACAACGGGATATCCGGTCTCCTCCGCCAGCGTCAACTGTGCATGAAGCCATTCCTTCTGCATCTCACGGGGCGGATTGTCCTCCCAGTAATAGTCCAGTCCGATCTCACCGATGGCGACGACCTTGGGATGCTCCAGCATCTTGCGGAGCGTCTCGAGCGTGCCGGAAAGATCGCTCTCATCCAGCTGTTCGTAGATATTGCCGGGATGGATGCCGACTGCGACGTAGTAGTTCGGATACTGCTCGGCAAGGGCGATATGCTCCCGTGCGTCGGCGGTAGTGGTTGCCGCACCGACGATGCAGGTCACGTCCTCGGCAAAGAGGCGAGACAGAAGTTCTTCCCGCTGACCGTCGAAACGACGGTCGTTATAGTGGGAGTGGGTATCAAAATAACGTAGTTTTTCCATAAGTTTATCCGCCGCGTGCTTCCAATTTCTTCAGAAGAGCGGTAAAGTAATCGGGCAGATCGCTTTCAAAATACATCTGCTCGCCGGTGATGGGATGGACGAATCCGATGGTGCGGGCGTGCAGACACTGCCCCGCGGTCACCGACGCCATCTGCTTCTCCAGCGGCGTGTTGCCCCCTCCGTAGACGGGATCGCAGAAGAGGGGATGCCCGACCGAGGACAGATGCACACGGATCTGGTGGGTACGTCCGGTTTCCAGCACGCATTTGACGTGGGTGTAGCCGGCATACTGTTGAAGAACCTGCCAATGAGTAGTCGCGTCTCTGCCGTCGGGGACGATCGCCATCCTTTTGCGATCGGAGGGATGTCTGCCGATAGGTGCGTGGACGGTTCCTTTCTCCTCGCGGAAGCGTCCCACGGCAACCGCCTCGTAGGAGCGCAGGAAACTGTGGGAGCTGATCTGTTCGGCGAGTGAGAGATGGGCTTTGTCGCTCTTGGCAACGATCAACAGTCCGCTGGTGTCCTTATCGATGCGGTGGACGATACCGGGACGGATGACTCCGTTGATGCCCGACAGCGAATCGCCGCAATGATAGAGGAGCGCGTTGACCAGCGTCCCTGTGTAATTGCCGGGGGCGGGATGTACCACCATCCCCTTGGGCTTGTTGACCACCAGCAGATCGCCGTCTTCGTATACGATCTCGATGGGGATGTTTTCGGGGAGCGCTTCGGTGGGCTCCGGATCGGGGATAATTACTTCGATCAAATCACCCGCCTTGAGTTTTTCGTTTTTTACCGCGAGTTTACTGCCACGCAGGACATTGCCGTCCTCGCAGAGCTTCTGCACGGCGGAGCGGGTCAGCTCGCAGGACTCGGAAAGATATTGATCCAGCCGCCGTCCCGCATCTTCGGGAGCGACGATGATGGTCTTAGTCATGTTTTTCTTCCTCGGAGGGGACGGAATCGGGCGTTGCAGCTTCGTCTTCTCCTGAATCAGTAAGCGCAGTTTTCTCCGCCTTCTTTCTACGGGGCTCCTTCACTTCATCCACGATGACCGCAAGGACGACCAGCCCCGCGCCGATGCAGACTGCCGCGTCGGCCACGTTGAAGATCCACGACCAAAGTTCCGGAAAAGCACGAAAGTCGAGAAAGTCGATGACGGCACCGGAGCCGAAAGTTTCGCTGTTCCACAGACGGTCGATCATATTGCCGACGCCACCGCCCGATACCATCGCAAGAGCGATCCCCCACAGAGTGCCGATCTTCTTGGAGCGAAGCACAAGGTAAGCGCCGATGCCCAGAACGGCAATGGTAGACAGTACGATAAAGATCCAACGGTGATCGGCAAGCATACCGAAGGCCGCACCATCGTTGAGAATATAGGTAAAGTGGAACACGCCTTCGATCAGGGGCTTGCTTTCCCCAAGTTCCAGATTGTTGATCACAATCAGTTTCGTGATCTGGTCCAGTAAAACCACCAGAAGCAGCACTCCGATATAGAGTGCTGCTTTTCTGACGTTTACTGCAATCACAGACTCGTCTTTTACAGACCGAGAATGGTTTTGCATCTCTTGCATAAGAATCCTTCCCCGTCGCTGATTCCCTCGGTGGAGTAGGACCAGCAGCGGTCACATTTTTCGCCGTCTGCAGGCTCGACCAGCACTGCGACCTTGGCGTCTTCATCTTGATAAGCACCTGCAGGTGCGGCACCATTGGATACCGTTACTCCGGAAACGATGAACACGGTGGTCAGTTCGTTACCGAAGCTGTCGAGGATCGCCCTGATTTCGCTGCCAGCGTAGATGGTCAGCTTGGCGTCCAGCGACTTACCGATGGTCTTTTCCGCGCGGGCAAGTTCCAGCGCCTTCATCACGCTGTCGCGCAGATCGAAGAGTGCGTTGTACTTCTCTTCCTCTGCGGTAAACGCCATCGCCTCGTCGTAATCGGGCATATCGTTAAGCACCACGTTGCGGGTATCATCCGATGCAACGTGAGGCATCGACTGCCACACCTCGTCTGCGGTGAAGGCAAGGACGGGAGCGATCAGACGAACCATAGACGACAGGATGATGTACATGGTAGTCTGTGCGGAACGGCGTGCTACGCTGTCCTTTGCCTCGGTATATACACGATCCTTGGTAATGTCAACGTACAGCTTGGACAGGTCAACGGTGCAGAAGTTGTTGATTTCGTGGTATACCAGATGGAACGCATAGGTATTATAGGCTTCGCGCACGCGCTTGACCAGTCCGTTCAGACGGGAGAGCGCCCACTTGTCAATGCTGCATAGCTCTTCGGGAGCGACCATATCGGTATTGGGATCAAAATCGGTGTCTGCGCTGCCCAGGTTTGCCATCAGAATACGGATGGTATTTCTGATCTTACGGTAGGACTCGGACAACTGCTTGAAGATCTCCTTGGAGCAGCGCACGTCGGCGTGATAGTCGGACGAAGCCGCCCACAGACGAACCAGATCAGCGCCGAAATCTCTAATCAGATCAGCGGGATCCACGCCGTTGCCCAAGCTCTTGTGCATTGCTCTGCCCTGACCGTCCACGACCCAGCCGTGGGTCAATACCTGCTTGAAGGGCGCACCCTTATCCAGTGCACCTACCGAAGTGAGCAAGCTGGACTGGAACCATCCGCGGTATTGGTCAGCACCTTCCAGATAAACGTCGGCGGGCCAAAGCTCGGGCGTATCCTTCATCAAGGATGCGAAGTGGGTGGAACCGGAGTCGAACCAGCAGTCCAGAGTGTCGGTCTCTTTTTCAAAGGTCTTGCATCCGCAATGAGGACAGGTAAAGCCTTCGGGTACTAGCTCCATAGCGGTCTTTTCGAACCAAACGTTGGAGCCGTGCTCGTCAAAGAGTTCGGAGATCTTTGCGATTGATTCGGGATTTGATACGGGTTTTGCGCAATCGTTACAGTAGAATACGGGAATCGGGAGACCCCAGCGGCGCTGACGGGAGATACACCAGTCGGCACGCTCACGGATCATACTGATCATTCTGTCCTCGCCCCAGGCAGGATACCACTGCACGTTTTCGATCGCCTTGATCGCCTGCTCCTTGAACGCCTCTACCGAGCAGAACCACTGAGGAGTTGCACGGAAGATGACCGGCTTTTTGCAACGGTCGTGGTGAGGATAGGAGTGAACGATATTTTCGAAGGCAAACAGTGCGCCCGATGCCTTCATATCTTCCAGAATAATGGGATTGGACTCTTCTGTTCTCAGTCCCGCGTATTTACCTGCATAGTCGGTATGACGGCCGTAGTCGTCCACGGGAACCACCAGATCCATTCCGTAGCGCATACAGGTCTGGTAGTCATCGGCACCGAAACCGGGAGCGGTATGAACGCAACCGGTACCGCTGTCCATGGTAACATAGTCGGCGTATACCAGACGGGAGGTCTTGTCCAGGAAGGGGTGAGAGGCGGTCATGTTCTCGAAGAACTCGCCGGGATAGGTAGCCAGGATTTCATAGGAATCAAAGCCGCCTACTTTCATGGTCTTTTCGGCAAGTGCCTCGGCCATGATGTAGATCTGACCGTTGTCTGCCTTCACCAAGGCGTACTGCTCAACGGGATTCAGACAAATGGCCATATTGCCGGGCAGGGTCCAAATAGTGGTAGTCCAGATGACGAAATAGGTGTTGTCCAGATCGTATGCGGAAAGTTTGCCCTGATCGTCACAGATCTTGAATTTCACGTAAGCGGAGGTACAGCCGTCATCGTGATATTCGATGTCTGCCTCAGCAACTGCAGTGGTACAGAAGGGACACCAGGTAACGGGTTTTAATCCTTTATAAATGTAGCCCTTATCGAACATACGCCCGAAAACCTTGACCTCCTGCGCTTCGAAATGCTTGTCCATAGTACGGTAGGGATGCTCCCAATCCGCCAGAACGCCCAGACGCTTGAAGCCGTCCATCTGCTTGCCGATAAAGTCGTCTGCAAATTCCTCGCAGGCCTTTCTGAATTCGGGAACCGAAAGATCCTTGTTAAGCTTCTTCTTGGAATTTTCGATGGCACGTTCGATGGGAAGACCGTGGTTATCCCAACCGGGCACGTAAGGAGTATAATATCCCATCATTGCGTGGCTTCTGATGATAAAGTCCTTCAGCACCTTATTCAGGGCATGACCCATGTGGATATTGCCGTTGGAGAAAGGGGGGCCGTCGTGGAGCACGAATGCAGGACGGTCGGCATTCTTCTTATTCAGGGTATGATAGAGATCGATCTTCTTCCAGTTCTCCAGGAAATTGGGCTCTCTTTGGGGTAGGCTTGCCCGCATCGGGAAATCGGTTTTGGGCAAGTTGAGGGTTTGAGTGTAATCTTTAGCCATTTTAGCCTCCAGTGGTTTCACTATCTATGTTAGTCATATTCATTGACTTTTTGGTCTGCGAAAGATGACGGTGTCGTCACGGTTTGCTTCCACGGTCAGTGAGGGATCGTTTTTCCGCTCCGCTTTCGCGCGCTTGATGTCGGAAATGCTTACCGTCTGCGTATCAGCAAAGGTCGCCGATGGATCGGAGGACGGCTTCGCTTTTTCTGCCGTCCGCGGCTTTGCGATCTTGACATCGCTGTCCGTATCGTCGTTTTTGCCGGATGCCATCAGGCTCTCCAGCGTCTCATCGTCGATCTTGATCTTGGGCGGGTCAGCGATCCCCGGAGTGGGCGATGCTTCTTCTGCCGCGTCTACGTCCAGCACCACCTGACCGATGACGTTGGATACGTATTCCTCAGGAGCCAGCTGCCATTCGCTACCGTCCTCTCCCTCGGGCGAAATCGCTTCCAGAAACTCAATATGCTTCTGGTAGAGCGAAAACATTCGGGATTTGAACTCGAACACTTGGGTCTTCAGCGCTTGCAACGTGTCCTGTTTTTGCTGGATCTCGGCGTCAAAGTCAGCAAGGATCTTCTTACAGTTGTCCTTGGTGCTTTCCAAGATCAACTGAGAGCGGTCGCCCGCCTCCCGCATGATGCGGGTGCCTGCGTTCTGCGCATTGACCAGAGCGCGTCGGATGGCGTCCTCGTTTTTACGAAAACGCTCCAACTCAGCCTCTGAGGAAGTCAGGCGCCGCTCCAGATCGTTGTACGCGCGGTAGAGCTCGGTGTATTTATTGATTACGAACTCAAGATGCTCGTCCACCTCGGTGGCGTTGTAGCCCGTGAGCGCTGTTTTAAAGGGTTTATTTTGGAGTTCGTAGGGAGGAAGCATTGCATCCTCTCCTTTCTGTATATTTTCACGATTCAGGGGATCCGCTCAGACGTAACGTTTGGCTTCGATGCGGATCCTTTCTTTTTGCGTTGTTTTCAAAGATACGATCATAAACTTCCCTACACCTCGCACAGAGATCACATCCGACACCCCAAAGGCGGCGTCGGGACGGCTTGCCTGGCGATGATTGTGAAAGACCTGTCCGGAAAGGATCAAAGCCTTTGCCTTTTCCCGTGAGACACGGGAAAAAGCACTGACCGCGCAATCCAGCCGCGCGGAGGCGACTACGTCGGTAAAGGGCTCGTAAGTACGTTGATAGGTTGCGATGGCAGAGCGCATTGCCGGGTAGCCGTCCGCATCGCGCACTTCAACTTTATCCGCACCTACCCGCTCCAGCGGCGAGGGTCTTGTAAGCAGGAAGGCAGCGATGGCAGGCGCAACAAAAACCACCGCACCGAAAGGGAGCAGCAAAATATCTCCCATCGCGCTGCGGTCGATCCCGAGAGCAGTCAACGCTCCCAGAAAAGATCGGTGGGACAAGCCGACATAGCCGCTGACAAGGATCGCCACCGGCACGAAATAATCGTCCCAATTCACATAGGCAGACTCCAAATAATCGGGGAGCAAAAGGATCATCGTTCGCTCCGCCTCCTCGTAACCGCCGTATACGGCAAAGCGAGCGCCTTGGTGCATCAAATATTCCTCCGCCTCCGCCCTTTCCTCTGGTGAGAGAAAGGCGGTAGGAGCAGGAATCCCCCGTTCTGCCGATCTTAGAAGGTCGGAAAGTCTGGCTTCCAGTTGTTTTAACATCATAAATAAACCGTCGGGAGAGCCAATTGCAGAATTGACATCAATATAACGGTTACGAGAAACGGGATATCTATAGGAAGATCCCGGATCGATTCAAATCGGTTCAGTATCGCTCTGGCTGGAATGATCAAGGGCTCGGTTACGGCGTACAGGAAGTTCGGAATAAGCCCGTCGTCCGCCATAAACAACCACGACGTGATCGCGCGCGCCAAAAACAACATCTCTTCAACTGTCAGAAACAGTCGGACGGTGGATACGAGCAGGTAGATTAGCAGATCCAAAATCTGTTACCCTTCCGTTTAGAAGTTGTCGAAAGAATCGCGCTCACCGGGCTTAGCTGCTGCCTTGGCACCGGTCAGCATCTCGCCGGAGACCGATACGTTGTTGGGTGTGATGATGTAGGTGCTGTTGGTGACCGACTTGATCTGACCGTCGATCGCATATGCGACGCCGTTCAAAAAGTCAACGATCCGCAGAGCGGTATCCTTGCTGGTAGCCTCCAGATTGAGGACTACGGTGCAGTGATTGAGCAGGTAGTCTGCGATCTGTCCTACGGAATTGAAGCTCTCAGGACGAACGACCTTCAGTTCGATCGCGTTAGAAGTGGTCTTGGGTGCTGCGGCACGGGCAGCCTCGGCTCTGTTTTCGGTGTAAGCCATGGGTTTTTCCTCCGTTTTAATCTCTTTTTCTTTTTTCTCGATGCGAGCCTCTTCCTCGAAACTCTCGTCCTCTTCTTCTTCGGTATTGAAGAGTCCGTTAAAAATACCTTTGATAGACATTCTGTTTCCTCCCGGTATCAATATAAATTACGATTCATTGATGTTGCGATGCCCAAATATCGCGCTGCCCAGACGGACCTGTCCCGACCCGCAGCGGATCGCAGCTTCGTAACTGTCGGACATTCCCATCGACAGTAACAGGGGCTCTCTTATATTATGGTGTTTTTTTGTCTGAATGTCAAGGAAAATTTGAAAACTTTCCGAAAAATATTTTTCGGAATCCTCATTTTCGGCAATTTTAGGCGGTATCACCATGATTCCGGCAAAGCGAATGCCGGGAAGCGGCAGGATTGCCTCCAAAAATGCGTCCAGCTCCTCCGGAAAGATCCCGCCTTTGCTCTCTTCCCTGCCTATGTTGACTTCAACGAGGATATCCATCACCCTGCCGATCTTTTCGGCACGGCGGCTGATCTCTTCGGCCAGACGAAGACTGTCTACCGATTCGATCATATCTACTTTATCCACGATGTACTTGACCTTATTGGTTTGCAAACGTCCGATGAAGTGGATCTCAACACCGTCTTTGTGCAGGTCGTCGTATTTTTCCAGCAGTTCCTGGACACGGTTCTCTCCGATCAGAGAAAGCCCCAGTTGATCAATGGCGTAATTGATCCGTTCTGCTGATACCGTCTTGGTGGCGGCGAGGATGCGTATCTCCCTTCCGTCGGCTGCTTCCGCAACCCGACGGTTGACCTCCTGCCAACGGGCGGTCAGCACTTCTATTTCATCATTATTGTTCAACGATTTTTCCAACATATAATTCCTTGCCTCTGACAATGACGGTATCGTAATAGCTGAGCATCGGGAACTCCCCGCTCTGATTGGCGGAAGAATCCACCAAGACAGCGCCGTCTGACAGCAGTACCGGTGCTACCTCCCGAAATTCAACGACGCTGCCCCGCAAGACATAAACGCCGGTGATGCCGTTCATATTTCGAAGAGCACTGACCGGGATCCGATATCCGCCGTTACTGCCCCATACGATCGAAATACTCTGATAGCGTGTATATGAGAAATTCTCCGGCATCTCCACGCAAGACAGGATCAAGATCGCAGTCTCGCTTCCGTATTCTACGATCATACGGTCGAGACGCATCTGCACCCTCGCATTCCCGGACTCAGCAAAGCTTACCGTATAGGTACTGCCCTGACTCAGCTGACGGGCAGATACTGCGGGAATTTCGGTAACAGCACACCAAGTGTAATCGGTAACGATTTTTCCGGCGGTGGCATTGGTCTCAAGCGGTTCGGTCTCGCGGTTTAGCAGAACACGCAGATCTTCGGCAGATGCGGTGGTGAGGCTGTCGATCCCGAGAAAGCTTTCATATCCGTCGCAGGAAGAAAAGAAATATCCGGAACGATCGCTTTTGACCGAGGAAAGTGCGCCGCCCACATCCTCTTGCAGCTGAAGAAACTCCTGCTCAAGAGCCTTCTGAACGGAAGACAGATCGTTGCCGACCTTCAGTTCTCTGATATAAAGCATCACCTGCAATGAATCGGTCAGAGCCGCCAACCCGGCGGTCTTCCCCTGAGCTGTAAGAGCATCGAT
>JAFTPF010000081.1 GCA_017463445.1 Clostridia bacterium | reverse complement strand
TGTACTCCCTCCGCGCTTCGTGTCTCTCGCGCTCGTCCCCCTATGAGAGGGACAGTTCGGTCCCTATCTGTCGTGGGCGCAGGCTAGTTGAGAGGAGCTGACCTTAGTACGAGAGGACCGGGTCGGACGTACCTCCCGTGCACCAGTTGTTCTGCCAAGGGCACAGCTGGGTAGCGGCGTACGGAAGTGATAAACGCTGAAGGCATCTAAGCGTGAAACATGCTTCAAGATTAGATATCCCACAACATTAGTTGGTAAGGTCACTTGTAGACTACGAGTTTGATAGGTCAGGGGTGTAAGGTGAGTAATCATCTAAGCTGACTGATACTAATTGACCGAGGGCTTGAACCTCCACAGGTTCAGGTTCGCAACACATTGCCTGGACGTTTTCCTTTATTCGGTTCTCTGTGATCTTTTTGCAAAACCAAGTCGAAAGACTTGGTTTTTTTGTTTTTTCTTACATTTCTCTTGCAATCCTTTTGGTTTTGAAGTATAATAAAGTGAATAATTGTATCGTGAGGTAGCTATGACAGAAGCCGAGAGAAAACGAGCTGCAAAAGCATTTGCAGAGTATTGGAAGGATCGTGGTGACGAGAAAAGCGACAGCCAATCTTTTTGGCTATCGCTTGCCCGTGACGTGTTGGGGGTTGCTGAGCCGGAGAAGTTTATTTTGTTCGAAGAGCGTGTAAAGCTGGATCACACCAGCTTTATTGATGGACACATTCCCTCCACTCACGTGCTGATCGAGCAAAAGAAGAAAGGATTAAATCTTCGCAGTCCCATCAGACAATCCGACGGCACCTTGCTCAATCCGTTTCAGCAGGCACAGAGATATTCTGCTGCGCTTCCATATTCTCAGCGTCCGCGCTGGATCATCACCTGCAATTTTGAGGAGTTCTTGATTTATGATATGGAGAAACCTACCGGTGAGCCCGAAAGTATTCTCCTGAAGGAGCTTGCTACAGAGTATTACCGTTTGCAGTTTATCGTGGAAGAGAAGAGCGAGCTGTTACACCGTGAGGAGCAGATCTCCATACAAGCGGGCGATTTGGTCGGTAAGCTGTATGATTCGATTCTGAAGCAGTATATTCATCCCGAAAGCGAGAGCTCGTTGCGCAGCCTGAATATGCTATGTGTGCGGCTGGTATTCTGCTTGTATGCGGAGGATGCCGGCATTTTCGGCGGGCATCTGAAGTTCCACAATTATATCAAGAGTTTTGCTGTCAAGGACGTGCGCCGCGCACTCATTGACCTTTTCCGAGTGCTCGATACAAAGGTCGAGGAGCGCGATCCCTATATGGATGATGCGCTGGCGGCGTTTCCCTATGTGAACGGTGGATTGTTTGCAGACGAGAATATCGAAATCCCCAATTTCACCGAAGAGATCGTGGGTCTGCTTCTGCACAATGCCAGCGAGGATTTTGACTGGTCGCAGATCAGCCCTACTATCTTTGGTGCGGTGTTCGAATCCACTCTGAATCCCGAGACCCGTCGGAGCGGCGGAATGCACTATACCTCTATTGAAAATATCCACAAGGTGATTGATCCGCTGTTTTTGGACGAGCTGCGGGAGGAGCTTGCCGAGATCAAGACGCTGCGAGTGCCCAAAAACCGCAAAGAACGCTCGGAAGCCTTCCGAGAAAAGATTGCCAAGCTGACCTTCTTTGACCCTGCCTGTGGATCGGGCAATTTCCTGACCGAAACCTATATTTCCTTGCGCCGACTGGAGAATGAGGCGTTGGATCTGTCAAGCGACGGACAGATCGGCTTTGATTTGGGTGACGTAATCAAGGTATCTATCGGGCAGTTTTACGGCATCGAGATCAACGATTTTGCCGTGACCGTAGCCAAGACTGCGCTGTGGATCGCCGAGTCTCAGATGATGAAGGAGACCGAGGACATTCTGCAGGTGAATCTGGACTTCCTGCCGTTGAAATCCTATGCTAACATCGTGGAAGGCAACGCGCTCCGCATTGACTGGGAAAGCGTGGTAGCGAAGGATCAGCTCGATTACATCATGGGCAATCCGCCGTTTGTGGGATATTCTTTGCAAACGACCGAGCAAAAGAAAGATATTCTTTCTATATACGTAGATGAGAAAGGCAAGCCTTATAAGACGGCAGGCAAGATTGATTACGTTGCGGGCTGGTATTTTAAGGCAGCAGAATTGATGCAGGGAACCAACATTCGAACTGCATTCGTATCGACCAATTCTATCACGCAAGGCGAACAGGTTGCTGGCGTATGGAAACCCCTTTATGATCGCTTCAATATTCATATTGATTTTGCGCACCGCACCTTCCGTTGGGACAGCGAGGCGAGCATTAAGGCGCACGTGCATTGTGTGATCGTGGGATTTAGTACTGCGCCTAATTCTAAGCAGAAGCAGCTTTATTCTTCGGAGAGAATGCAGCTTGTTGATAATATAAACTTTTATCTTATAAACGCAGATAATATTTTTATTGATAACATCTCAAAACCGATTTGTGCTGTACCCAAAATTCTGTCTGGTAATCGTCCTACTGATGGTGGACATCTAATTTTGTCACCAGAAGAAAAAGATGATTTGATACAACAAGAACCTCATGCTGCTAAATATATAAAGCGTTTTATGATGGGATATGAATTTATAAATAATGTTCCAAGATATTGCTTATGGCTTGTTGGAATATCACCATCAGAATTAAGACAGTTGCCGTTAATTCAGCGTAGAGTAGCTCTATGTAAAGAGGCAAGAGAAAATAGTCCCGATGAAGGTAGAAAAAAGTTGGCACAAACTCCAACATTATTTAGAGAACAATTAAATCCCAGATATTTTATTGCTATTCCCAAAGTGTCATCCGAAAACAGAAAGTATATACCTATGGGATACTTAACTGATGATGTTATTGCTGGTGATAAGTTGTTTATGATACCCGATTCAACACTTTTTGATTTTGGCATTTTAATTTCCAATGTACATATGGCTTGGATGAGGGCAGTAAGTGGACGATTAAAGAGTGATTATAGTTATTCTATCAACATCGTCTACAACAATTTCCCATGGCCTACTCCTACTCCCGAGCAAAAAGCCAAGATCGAACAAACCGCACAGGCTATCCTTGACGCCCGTGCACTCTATCCCGATTGCTCTCTCGCCGATCTCTACGACGAGGTAGCTATGCCGCCCGAGCTCCGCAAGGCGCACCAAGCCAACGACCGCGCCGTTATGCAGGCGTATGGGTTTGACGTGAAAACAATGACCGAGAGTTTGTGCGTTGCGGAGCTTATGAAGATGTATCAGGAATTGACGAAATAACCCCACGAAGCGAGGAAGATGCCAAATGACTTATTTTAAGGATGTGGACACCGGCAATATCGTTCGTAAACCAGATGAAAGTATGCACCTTGAATACTCCTTCAAAGGATCCTGCGGTTGGATAATAACTGAGCCCAATAGTTCCTATGAGCGCGAATATTGGTTGGGCGAAGGTCGATGCTGTTTGTTCAATATTACCGAAGAAGAAGCGACGAAAGAGATCGCTTCGTGGAACGAGTTTTTAATTGAGCGACAGATACTAACTGCAAGAGAGTGCTATCTGTTTGGAGATGATACGCTATATATATCGCTTCACGACGACAGTGATATATTTGTCTGTCATCTGAAAAACAAAAGCTGGACTAAACGAGAAAGCAGCAGTTTCTGGGACTCGTGGGATTCTGCACCGTATCTTTTTGTACCCATATCTAATGAAGAAGCTGTGAAATTGATTTCTTCTCTTTAAGCAAAGGAGGTCCCTATGATCACCTACGAATCCGAATCCCCCCTCTTTTCCTCCTCCGCGCCTATGATCGTCCCCATGCTGATCTGGCAGGAAGACGGCGATCTGCGTATCGAAGCCTATGAAGGCGTACGCGAGGTTGCCGAGGAGTTCGAACGCCGCTTTGCTCGCCACCCCTTCAGCAAAACCGCACTGGACTGGCTGGACGAGCAGCTTGCTCCATACTGCAACCGCCACAGCTACTACCGCGAGGTGCAAGGAAAATACCGCTGGTACCGCCAGTTTACCTATACTTATGAAGAAAATGACGAGCTGATCCTGCCGTCCACCTTCCGCTGGGAGGGCAATCCGAACCTGTCGGGGCTCCTTCTCGACCTCGATCCTGATTGGCTCACCTATGTCACCGTAGAGGACGGTGTGATCGTCTCCGCCGCCCGTGTCAACGAGTACGATCCCGACGAGTCCTCTCCCGAAATCACCGTGGAGACAGCAGTGGAGTACCGTGGAAAAGGCTATGGCGTCTCCAATGTTCTCGCTCTCGCTCGTGCTCTTGCCGAGGATGGCGCGCGAGCGCAGTACGTCTGCTCCCGCTACAACCGCGGCTCTGCCAAGCTGGCAGAGAAGGCGGGCTTCGCCGAAACGGGCAGGTTTTACGCCTATACAGCATATCGAGATTAATTGTTTTCATATTTCGGAGAGGGGGATATAGTTGCGCATTGCGCAACTATCAACCATACTCAGACGCCGAAGTTTCTTTCCCCCTCTCCGTCGACGCAAGCGTCGACTCCTCTTCCTCTATCTCCTTGGCTGCGGCGAGCTGAATGATAATCATTATTTTGGACCCCAAGTGTCCACCCATTGAAAGGAACACACTATGGCTTTTGATGCCGGCATGGTTCGTGCCATTACTACCGAACTGAATACTAAACTGGCGGGGGCAAGGGTAGAGAAGATCCACCAACCTGAGAAGGATGAGCTGCTTTTCCTCCTTCACGCGGGGCGGGAGAACTTGCGCCTCACCGTCTCCGCGTCGGTGAACAATCCCCGCATTCACCTGACCACCGTCGCTAAGGAGAACCCCTCCGCGCCGCCCCTGTTTTGCACGCTCCTGCGCAAGCATTTGACCGGCGCAAAGCTCCTCTCTCTGGAGCAGATCGGCTTCGAGCGTGTCATCCGTCTCTCCTTCCAAGCAAGAGACGAGATGGGCTTCCACTACACCGTCCGTCTCTACGCCGAGATCATGGGCAAGTACAGCAACCTGATCCTCACTGATGAGAACGACAAGGTGCTGGGTGCCGTCAAACCCGTAGACTTCACCACCAGCCAAAAGCGGCAGGTGCTTCCCGGGATGCAGTACGAGATGCCCCCCGCCCAGGACAAGATCGACCCCACCGCCGAGGTGCGGGAGAGCTTCCTCACCCTCCGCGAGAGCGACACCAAGGCGGCGGACAAATTCCTCACCACCCACTATCTGGGACTCTCTACGCTCTCGGCAAGGGAGATCGCCCACCGCGCCGCTGACGATTCCGACGAGGCGCTCTGGGAGGCGTTTTCCGCCTTTCTGAGCGACGTTTCCGCCGGACGGGTAATTCCTACTCTTGCGCTGGATGAGGGCGGAAAACCCAAGGAATACGCCTTCTGCGACCTTCTCCAGTACGAGGGAGTCTACACCCTCCGCCATCCCGAGACGGTCAGCGAGGTCATCGAGACCTACTTCCTCTCCCGCGACAATACCGATCGTGTGCATCAGCGTGCCGCTGACCTCTTTCGCCTTCTGCAGAATCAGCAGAATCGTCTGGAGAAGAAGATCGCTCTGCAGGAGGGCGAGCTGGCCGAGACCGCCCGCAAGGAGACCTA
Source organism: Clostridia bacterium (assembly GCA_017463445.1). Classification (GTDB taxonomy): domain Bacteria; phylum Bacillota; class Clostridia; order Oscillospirales; family CAG-272; genus CAKSQF01. Next base: position 14,522 of record JAFTPF010000081.1, on the reverse strand, counting down.
TCAGAAGTACGGCGAGCTGATCACCGCCAACATCTACCGCCTCTCCCGCGGGATGAAGGTGGCGCGGGTCGAGGACTATTACAGCGAGGATTACGAGACCATCGAGATCCCGCTGGACGTGCGTCTCTCTCCTGCCCAGAATGCCCAGGCGTATTACAAGAAGTATACCAAGCTCCGCAACGCCGAGGTGGAACTGCAAAAGCAGATCGTGGCGGCGAAGGAGGAACTGACCTATATCCTCTCGGTGCTGGATACGCTCTCACGCGCGTCGGGACAGACCGAGCTGGACGAGATCCGCGCCGAACTGCAGACCGCAGGCTACGGCTCCCGTATGAAGAAAAACGCCCCAAAGGGTGGTCATAAGAAGAGTGCCACCAAGCCCATCGAATACACCACCTCCGGCGGTTACCGTCTCCTTTGCGGGCGCAATAATTTGCAAAACGACGAGATCTCCCTGAAGGTCGCCGCAAGGAGCGACTGGTGGTTCCACGTCAAGAATGCGCCCGGCTCCCACGTGGTGATGTTTGCGAATGGGGAAGAGCCCTCCGAGCGGGACTTCACCGAGGCGGCGATGGTGGCGGCGTACAACTCCTCGCTGTCCGAGGCAAAGCACATCGCCGTGGACTATACTCAGGTGCGCAATCTGAAAAAGCCGGCAGGCGCAAAGCCCGGTTATGTGATCTACCACACCAATTACAGTGCCTACGTCACCCCCGACAAGGAAGTGGTGGAAGGGATGAAAAAGCCCGAGAAGGGAGCGTAAGATGATTCCGTGTTTGCTCAAAGTCTCACTTGCCGCCGCAATTTTGCTCAATTTACTGTGCGGTTGCACGCTGAGCGTGTACGATCCTTACGATAGCGAATCCCTGTCAACGACGGAAGCGAGTGTACCGTTCCCCTCTTCGGCTGCTTCTCCTTCTACCTCAATCACTATTCCTACCGAGCCTATCGCTCCCGTCACGACGCCTGCGGCGACAACGCAGACCACTGCTACCGTTCCCCCCCCTCCCATCACCGAGCCCATCCCGCCTCCCGAGCCTGCCAACGCCGATCTGGTGCTGCTCTCGGATTACCTTCCCGAAGCGGTTCTCGATATCCGATACGCCACGACCAATAATTTTACAGGTCAGATCATCTATGAGCGTGCCGAGCCGAGGCTCCGCTACGGAACGGTGAAGAAGTTACGCAATGTCTGCGATAGATTGGAGGCGGAAGGCTATCGTCTCGTGGTCTGGGATGGATGGCGTCCTGCCGAAGCCCAATGGAAGCTCTGGAACATCTGCCCCGATCCTACTTATGTGTCCAACCCCAACAACGGCTACTCCTCCCACACCCGCGGCGGTACGGTGGATATTACGCTGGTGCGTCTCGACGGTTCACCCGTAGAAATGCCTACCGATTTCGACGATTTTTCCCAAGCCGCCGATCTGGATTTCAGCGACGTCTCGGCAGAGGCGGCAAAGAATGCACAGCTTTTGCAAGAGATCATGATCGAGTGCGGCTTCAAGCCCTACAGCGCCGAGTGGTGGCATTTTACCGATACAACTACTTATGACGTGCAGGAGGCTCTGCCCGAATAACCCCTGCACCGTGCAAGTTTTTTGCTAATTCGGGCAATACTGTAATCATCAACTTACATCAGGAGGTATTTAACATGATGGATTATTCAAACGACAAAAAGAAGATCGTGCTGATCGGCGCAGGACTGGTGGGAATGTCCTTCGCCTATTCACTGCTGGGCTCCCACATCTGCGAGGAGCTGGGTATTATCGATATTGACCAAAAGCGCGCTGAGGGAGAGGCGATGGACCTGTCCCACGGACTTGCCTTCTCGGGAAGCGCGATGAAGATCTACGCCGCCGAGTACAGCGATTGCTTTGACGCTGATCTGGCGGTGATCTGCGCGGGCGTTCCCCAAAAGCCCGGCGAGACCCGCATCGATCTGCTCCACAACAACGCCCGCGTTTTCAAGGAGATCGTGGAGAAGGTGATGGCGTCGGGTTTCAACGGCATTTTCCTGGTCGCCACCAATCCCGTGGACGTGATGACCTCGCTGACCCGCGAGCTGTCGGGACTGCCCGCCAACCGCGTTATCGGCTCGGGAACGACGCTGGACACCGCCCGTTTGCGCTTCCTCCTCGGCGAATACTTCTCGGTCGACCCCCGCAACGTCCACGCATACGTCATGGGTGAGCACGGCGACAGCGAGTTCGTGCCCTGGTCGCAGGCGTATATCTCTACCAAGAACGTTCTCTCCATCTGCCAGCAGTCGGACGGACGCTTCTCTTACGACGAGCTGGACGGGATCGCCGTGCAGGTCAAAACGGCGGCATACAAGATCATCGAAGCCAAGCGCGCTACCTATTACGGTATCGGTATGGCACTGCGCCGCGTTGCCCGTGCGATTTTGCAGAACGAAGGCAGCGTGCTGACTGTTTCCGCATACCTGACCGGCGAGTACGGGCAGACCGACGTGAACGTGGGCGTTCCCTGCGTTATCGGGCGCGAGGGCGTGCGCCGTGTGATTGAGCTGGATCTGACTCCCGAAGAACAGGTAAAGCTGGCAAAATCCTGCGATTTCCTTCGCAGTGTTCGCGCTGAATTGAAGAAGTGAAGACTGATCCCCCGACTGCAATGCAGTCGGGGGATCGTTGGATGAGCAGAGAAAGAATTGTTATAATCATTTCACTTCAATAGAAAATTTTCGAAAAATATCCGAATTTACAGGTAATAATCGAAATTTGTTCAAAAACACAATTGACATCAGTGTGTACCTGTGATACAATAAAACATATTGCAGGAAAGGACGGGGTGTCATGCGGGAGCTTTGGGATGTATACGACGGAAACGGCAATGTGATCGAGGACAGAGTTTCGATCCGCGGACGCCACGATCTGCGGGACGGCGAGTATCATCTGGTGGTCTACGTCTGGATCATCAACGACGACGGGAAGATCATCCTGTCCCGCCGACAAAAAGGCAGAACCTTCGCCGGAGCGTGGGAATGCACGGGCGGATGCGCCCAGAGGGGCGAGGATTCCCTGACCGCCGCGCTCCGTGAGGTGCGGGAGGAGCTGGGAATACGGCTGGATCCCGAAAAGGGAAGCTTCTACACCCGCTACAAGCGCAACTATCCCAAGGGAGCGCGTGCGCTCTGCGATGTCTGGGTCTTCCGTCAGAATTTTGCGCTGTCCGATCTCATTCCCCAAAAGGAGGAGGTCAGCGACGTGCGACTTGTAGATCGGAAGGAATTGACCGCGATGATGGCAGAGCGGGACTTTTACAAGCGCTATCCCTATCTGCGCCATATGATGAGAAAATGGATTCCGTCTGTTCCGACAGAATCCGGAAAGTGAAATTTGTCCGTGTGACGAAGCCGTCGCACGGCGTTTTTCGTTTGGACGGACTTTCCCGACGATGCCTTGCATACAATGAAGCAAGTACCGTAGGGAGGTTGCTGTATGGAGCTTTGCTTTACCGAAACCCGCAAGATCCTGCGTCGCGGCAGGGCGTCGCTGGCGTTCAGAGTCCGTACACCGAAAACAGCGGGAGAGGGGATCGCATGGATAGAATATTACACAAGAGCGGCAAGCGCGTTGGAGCGGTGGGCGGCTGATACGCTCCTCGCCCGTATGGAGCAAGCCATCGAACAGGCACCGCGGAGAGGGCGGCTGTACACCGTTTCGCCGCAGCTTTCCTTTTTGTGCGACGGAAGTGTGACCGACGGGCGCTGGATCTCGCTGACCTCCACCGTTATGCTGGAGCAGGACGGTAAGATCACCCGCCGCGAGGATCACCGCGTGTGGGACGCGCAGGCGGGCACGCTCTGCCCCATCGAATGGTTTCTACCCCGCAAAGAGGCAAAACGCTATTATCGCTGGGCGTTTGAGATCCGTGAGGGTTTTGTGTGGGGGATCCCTGCTGTCCGATCTGTTAAGAAGGGAAGTCCTGCGCCGGTTCGGGTGGGGAAATTGAAATATCTTTTCCCGCCCTCTTGACAAAGACCGCGTTTTTTTGTTACAATAAGGAGGATCAAGCGACGGTTTTACCGTCGATCAACGGTGCGATCAAATAATCCGGATCGGCGACGGCGGGACGGGCATAGATTCTTTTCGGAAACCATATAGTGTAGCATCACACCGAAAGGATGGTTTCCCAAAATGTTCATTTACTCCGTCAAGGCGTCCAGCATCCGATTTTTTACCGTACTCGTACTGTCGGTGGCTCTGCTCACCGCGCTGATCGTGCTGGTGCCCACCTACGAACCCATGAGCGTCTCGGCGTCCGAGACCATCAATTTCAGCAAGATCAAGACCAACGAGGATCGAGTGAGCTTCCTTGCCCAGTTCGGTTGGACGGTCTCTGATAAGCCGCTGGAGGAGGTTGCCGTCACCATTCCCGACGAGTTCGACGCCGTCTTTATGGAGTACAACAACCTCCAGAAGGAAGTAGGACTCGATCTCTCCCGCTACAAGCGCAAGGATGTGATGCGCTATACTTACCAGGTCATAGGCTACCCGGGCTACGACGGAACGGTCTACGCCAGTCTGCTGATCTACAAAAACAAAGTCATCGGCGGCGACATCTGCTCCGCCGACGTCAACGGCTTCGTTACCTCGCTGAAGGGAGAGGGCGCGGCCTTACAGCAGTAACAGAAAGGATGCCCTGCGGGGCGAAAATTATGGAACTCACTTACGTTGCAACCTGTCTCTTCGGTCTGGAAAAACTACTGGGCGAGGAGATCGACGCGCTCGGCTATCGCCGCATAGACACCATGGACGGCAGAGTCACCTTTGCGGGGGACGCTGCCGCCATCGTGCGCGCCAATATCGGACTCCGCTATGCCGAGCGGGTCTACATCAGCCTCGGCTCCTTCCGCGCCGAGACCTTCGAGCAGTTATTCGAAGGCACCCGCGCGCTCCCTTGGGAAGCGTGGATCGGTGCCCGTGACGCCTTTCCTGTGAAGGGACACGCCATCATGAGCAAGCTCTTCAGCCTCCCCGACTGTCAGTCTATCGTGAAAAAAGCGGTGGTGGAGCGGCTGAAATCGGTCTACCGTATGGGCTGGTTTGAGGAGAGCAGTGTTCTTTATCAGATCGAGTTCTTCATCTTCAAGGATGTCGCCACCCTGATGATCGACACCAGCGGTACGCCTCTCCATAAGCGGGGCTACCGCACTGAGGCAAACGGCGCACCCCTTCGGGAGACCCTTGCCGCCGCCCTTGCCGCCATCGCCCGTCCCCGGGAGAGCGTGCTTTTCTGGGATCCCATGTGCGGAAGCGGAACCATCGCCATCGAAGCGGCAATGCAAATGGCGAACATCGCCCCCGGACTCCGCCGTCCCTTTGCGGCGGAGAAGTTTCCGCAGATCGCGCCCGCTCTCTGGCGGGATGCCCGTGCCGAGGCGGAAGCCGCCATCCGTGCCGACTCCGCTTTCGAAGCCTACGCCTCCGATATCGACCCAGCCGCCGTCCAACTGACCAAGGACAACTGCCGTCGTGCAGGCGTCACCAAATGGGTCAAAGCTTTCGAGCGGGACGCCCGTCAGATCAAAACGGGCGGTCGCCGCGGTACTGTGGTCTGCAATCCTCCTTACGGTGAGCGGCTGATGACCATGCAGGAAGCAGAAACCCTCTATCGTGAGATGGGACGGCACTTCGCTACCCTCGATGCGTGGCAGATCTACGTCCTCACCTCCCACGAGGGCTTTGAGCGCCTCTACGGCAGAAGGGCGGACAAGGTGCGCAAGCTTTACAACGGTATGATCCCCTGTAGTTATTATCAATTCTTCAAGCCGAAGGATGACCGCGGCGGAAAGCCCTTCGGCGACCGACAAAGCCGCAGTTTTGACGGCAGAGGCGGGCATTCGGACAAGCAAGGCAAGTCTTTCGGCGGGAAAAAGCAATGGGAAAAGAAGTAAAGACCAATGCCATGCGGATGCTGGAGCAGAAGAAGATTCCCTACCGCGTGAATCTCTACGAGTGCGACGAGTTCGTGGACGGCATTTCTGTCGCGGATCTGCTGGGACAGCCCTATGAAACCTCATTCAAAACGCTGGTGACGGTAGGGAAGAGCGGCGGGCATTACGTCTTCGTCGTTCCCATCGCCGAAGAACTGGATTTCAAGAAATGCGCCCGTGCTGTGGGCGAAAAGGCGGTGGAGATGATCCATCTGAAGGACCTTACGCCTCTGACCGGCTACATCCGCGGCGGCTGTACCGCCATCGGCATGAAGAAGCAATTCCCCACGGTGATCCATGAGTCGGCGAAGGATTTTGCGGAGATCATCGTCAGCGGCGGCAGAATCGGCGCACAGATCATTCTCTCCCCCGATGATCTGGCGAGAGCGGTGAACGCAAAGTTCGCGGATATCGTGAAGGAGTGAAGATTTAGTGCTCATCAAATATACTTCGGTTTCCAAATCACCTTACTAATAAGCTATGTATTTCATGACATCATCAAAGACAGAGAAAGTCTCAACTGTGCAGTTGGGGCTTTCTCTGTCTTTGAGCGCAAAAAAACGGGACGGAAGAATGGTCGCAGACCATTCTTCCGTCCCTTAATAAAAGATTTGAAGATTCCAAAGGGGCAGGGTGCAGGGACAGCGTCCCTGCGTTACTTCGCAGTCACTGCGGTCAGCGATACGTTACCGCCGTTGGAATCCATAGCGGTGAAGGTCACGGTAACGAAGTCGCCGGTGTACTCGGAGAGATCCAGAGTGACCAATGCCATCTGAGCGTCGCCGCCGGCAGAGACTACCACGGAGGATTCCATGGGAATGCCGTCCTCGTCGTAGATGGTCATCTGGTTCTTGGCGTTCCATGCGCCCACCAGGAATTTCACAGTGGTCACGCCGTCGGTCTGGACGGTAATGGTCTCGCTGCCGCCGTTAAGGCCGTGAACGGTGTTTGCAGATGCAACGTCTGCACCGTCGCTCCACTTGACAGCCGCCTTGTTATCCCAGTGTGCCTGAGAAGAGGAGAAGGAGACGTCGAAGATATCGGTGGCGCCTGCCTTCTGATACAGCTGCTTGCTGTCGGCAGAGTTCAGCTTGCCATGGTATTCCCAGTATACGGTTCCTTCAGCGGTCAGATCCAGCGTGGTGGTGTAAGGAGTCGCTACGGAAACCTTTACCTTAGATTGATCCTCGGTATCGGGTTCCACAGGCTTCAGATCTTCCACGGTACCGTCGGAAGCCGCAACTGCGGAGAAGGTGATGTTGTCGCCGCAGAGCATGGAGTAGCAGATGTAGATCTCGCTTGCCTCCTCGGCGGTGACGTCGATAACGACCTTACGGTAGTAGTTGGTGTTCATATCGCCGAAGGTGTAGGTCTTCACGTTGCCTGCACGGTCGCGGATGGTGAACTTGGCAACAGACTTGTAGCCGCCCAGATAGATCTCGTAATGAGTCTTTTCTTTACCGACCTTCAGCGCCAGCTCGAAGGTGTGGTTGGATACGGGACCGTTGGTGGAGGAGCCGACCTTGCGGATGTCGCCGTCCTGCCATGCGATGGAGTAGTTATCGGTAAAGCCGTAGGTGCCGCCGATACCGGTCATTTCGCCGATCAGGTGATTCTTGATGTTCTTGCGGATAACGGTGGTGGAGTCGATGGCACCGAAGAGAGCCCAGTCCTTGTTGCCGATCGCGGTCAGGTTCACGTCAGCATCAGCCTTGGTCATGGTCTCTACAGAGGAGGTGAAGGGAGCCTTTGTGGCGTCGTAATCTTCGTTCACGCCGTCTTCGCAGGTATTCTCGAAGGTGAAGGAGAGCTTGGATTCGTCGGTCACGGATGCTTTGAAGGAGACCTCGTAGACCACATTGTCGCGGCATCCGCCCACGATCGCCAGAGGATCAGCGTTGGGATCCTTCGCGACCACGGTAAATTCAACCGCTTTTCCGTTCAGGGTCATGCCGGTGAGTGCGCCCCAATCGGATCTGCCGTGAACACGGATAGTCCAGTTGCGCTCGGTGAAGGCACGGTCGCCCTCGAAGGTGCCCTTGGCGGCTGCGATCAGCAGATCAACGATGTTGCCGCTGCCGGACAGGGTAATATCGGTGGAGCGGTAGTGACCGTCCTTGTAAGCAACGGTCTCGGTGTCATCCTCGTAGAGGGTGGTGGTAGTGCCGTAGCTGATGCTGGGATAAACGTCCAGCGTCATGTGGCTCCAATCCTTCTCGTCTACGTTCTTCATATTGTCAGCCAAAGTCAGGACTGCGCCCATGCGGACGAAGATGGGAGAGGTCTCCAGCTTGTGGGTCACGGTGATCGTAGCGGGACCTGCGTAGGTCTTGCCGGTCCATACGTCCATCCATTCACCGTCAGGAATGAAGACCTCGCGGTCAACGCCGGAGTTGGTGATAACGGACATATAGATGTGTGCGTAAGAGCCGGAATCAAAGTACTCGATCTTGATGGAGTGCTTGGAGCCTGCCTTCAGCACGTCGCTGGTCAGGAACTGGTCGTAGACCGTCCAGCCGTCGATTACCATTTTGTCGTCGATCCATACGCGGACACCGTCGTCAGCGTAGAGACGGAGGCAAGCGTCGTCCTTACCCATAGTGATGGTACCGGTCCAACGGATGGAGAAGTTGTCGGCAACATTCACGCCGTCGGGGCTGTTCTGACCCCAATCGAAGTAGACATTCTCGTCGTACTTAGTGACGACAGGAGTGCCGGACAGGTTCTTGTTGCTGAAGTATTCTGCCTTCAGACCCTTCTTGCCGTCCGCCTCCAGCTTGAAGTCGTCTGCCAGCGCGTAGCTTTCTGCAAGAGGAGCCACCAGAATGGTGTCGCCCAGCAGATACTGATAGTTGTTGGCAGATTCAGCGTACTGAGGATACTTGATGTCGAGACGGCGCACGAGCGGCAGACCGGTCTCGTAGTTTTCATGGGAGAGGGTATAGTAGAGAGGCAGCAGACGGTAACGCATATCTACATAGGTATGAGTGACTTCCTCAGCAGTCTCGCCGTAGAGCCAAGGCATACGGCCGTAGAGGTCCTTGCCCAGGTTGGTAACGTGCACACGCAGGATGGGAGACAGTGCGCCGAACTGCATCCAACGGACGTACATATCGTCGGATACTTCGGAGCGGTGACCGCCGATGTCGGCACTCACATAAGGCAGACCCATTTCCGCACCGCCGTAGATGGCGTTGAAGATCTCATACTCCAAATCGATGACGTCGCAGTTGATATCACCGGTCCACTGGATGGAGTAGCGGTGGGACGCAAGCTCGGGGGCGTACTGCAGGATACCGTTGAGGATACCGTCCACGTTGGACATGATCAGGGCACGGCGTGCGTACTCGTTCACATCGGTGATACTTTCGTAATATTCTTCGGTGATCCACTGGAACGCGTACTGACCGGTGGTGTAGATGGAGAGATCGTTATGGATGGGATTGAGGGCGGTGTGCCAGTTACGGTCGTACCACCAGTAGTCCAGACCCAGAGAGAGGATCAGCTTCAGCTTGTTGTTACGGTACTCGACCTCGTTTTTATCCAGCAGATTGCTGGTGCCGTCTTCAGGCTCGGGGTGGTCGTTAAACACGATGTCAACGCCCATTTCGTGAGCCTTTTCCAGGAAACGCGCCATGTCGGGGAAGAGACGTTTGTTGATATCGTAACCGATACCGCTTCCGCTGGATTCACGCCAGTCGGTGTCGATGACCAGCACGTCGATGGAGTAGCCGCGATCCAGATAGTCCTCGATCTGCTGGAGTGCGGTCTCTTCGTTGTATGCGTACCAACGGGAGTCCCAGTAGCCCAGCATCTTGAGAGTGACCATCTCGGAGGAGCCGGTCAGCTCAATGAAGTCGGAAGTAAAGTTTTCGTAGTTGCCCTGGGGCAGGAAGACGAACAGGTCGGTGGCATCGTTGGACATATCCCAGCCGTTGTAGCGCTCATATTCTTCTACTGCAGAGTAGCCGTTTTCGGAGGGGATGACGCGGGGAGCGTCGGTGAAGTACCAGCTGCTCAGTTCATCGGAGGGAGAGGGCAGGTAAACATTGCTGTTGGTGTTGGACTCGTAGTTCCACAGGGTGTTGCCCTCAAGGTCGGTGACATAGCAGCCAGCGGGGGTCTTGGCGTCCTCGGGGACGTAGACCTTGTAGGCAGAGGTGGAGATCACTGTATAGCCGTCAGCGGTCTCGGAGGTATAGGCGACCTCGTCCCAGCCGCGTCTCTTCTGAACGGTGAAGGAGGCGCGATCCTCAAAGCCCTTGGCACCCTTGACCTCGATACGCACCAGACGGTCACTGAGCAGCTGTACACGGATGCGATCCAGCTCGATGGAGGTAGGCAGAGCACCTTCATCCTCGGGATCCTTCGTCTCGGGAGGCGTTACCGGATCGTTGGGGTCCGTGGTGGAGGGAGTGGTGGTAGCGGGATCGTCGGGAGCCGTCGTGGTCACATTGGTGGGATCATTGACGGTCGTCTGATCGGTGGTTGTTTCGCTGTCTTTTCCGCATCCGGTTGCCAAAATGCAAGGGACGAGCATCAACAGCCAAAGCAGTTTTTTCATACTAGTCAGTACTCCTTTCGGGCAAATGCCGATGATTCACTTTCGCATACTATTCAGCATAGTATAGCAAGTTACCACAATTATATCATATCCGGAATCTTTTGTAAAGGGTCATACTTGCTTTTTTCTTGACTTTGATTGCTGTTTTTGAAGAAAATGTGTAATAATGGGCTTGAATCATTGCACCGATTGTTGAAAGTGGCAGTATTGAGTACCGTGACGGCAAACGACCAAACGGCAGGCAGTTGCATTTGCAACTGCCTGCCGTTTGGGTCTTATATTCCTTTATGTTTTCGGTATTTCTCCGCCACGACCTTCATATCGGTCAGCATCTGCTCCTTGTAGGCGATATTGCCTCTGAGCAGGAGGGAAGGATGATAGACCGCGGTCATCTCGAAGGCACCCTTTTGCACCCAGATACCGTGTTCCTTGGTGATGCGGTAGTCGGGTTTGATCAGCCGCATCGCCGCGATCCGTCCCAGGCAAACGATCATCTTCGGGCGAATGATCCGCACCTGCTCGCGGAGATAGTCGATACATAGATCCTGCTCGTTTTCTTGGGGATCGCGGTTTTGCGGAGGACGGCACTTGAGGATATTGGCGATGTAAACGTCCTCGCGGGGAATGTCGACGTATTCCAGATACTTATCCAGCAGTTTGCCGGCGCGTCCCACGAAGGGAATGCCGGAAAGATCCTCGCTCTCGCCGGGCGCTTCGCCCACAAACATCAGCACGGCGCTGGGATTGCCTGTGCCGAATACGAGATTGTGTCGGGTGGAACCGAGCGAGCATTTCTGACAGCCCTCGCAGGTAGATCGCAACTCATCCAGTGTCATGTTGAACATCCTTTCTGACGGCGGGGATCAGGTCGCCATCAGGGCAAGCTGTTCTACCGCGTGTTTTTTACAGAGACATTGGCCGTGTTCGGCAAGGTAGGTGAGACTCAGATCCTTGACCGTATTCCCGAATTCCGAGATCACGCCCGTAGCACTGAGATCGGGCTCTCCCGTTGCTGCACCATGATTGCCTGCAAGGGAAAGATAATAGCGGTCGCCCATCTGCCAGGCTGAGCTGTCTCCGTCATAGCCGCACGATGACAGGGCGAGACAGGCAGAGAGCAGATCGGAAAGCTTTCGGAATTCCCCCATTGCCCGTCTGAAACGGCGGGCGATGGAGGGGCAAACGGTCAGCCCTGATCTTTCGCCGATCTGATCGGCTCCGAGCAGATCGGCGTCGTATACGGTATCCGTATCGCCGATGGCTGTGATTTCCGAGGTGCGGGGATCTACAGCGGGTGTGCCGATCACATACATCTCACAGCCGCCCGCACGGGAGGCGTAGATCTGTACCGATACGCGGGTGGCGGCGGCATCAAAGCCGGTGGCATGCTTGGCATCGTCCAGAATCGCCCAGAACGCCCGTCTGGTCTCGGTACTGGAGTAGCTGAGGGTGGCAAGATCCATGCCGTAGAAGAGAAGCTCCTCCTCGGTCATGGTGATCTTGAGTTTGTTTTCGTCGATGCGTAAATAATCCATCTATCTATGTACACTCCCTTTCTGAAGAGAAGACTCTAAGGTCAGTATACAATTATTATAGAGGAAAGGTGCAAAAAATGAAAGACAAAATTATTTCCGCATCTGAAAAAATAAGCTAATTCAGGAAATCCGACCGATCAGACCGGGAAGTGCTTCCTCAAAGCGGACGCCGTAGTAGTGGGCGTCGTCGCCATCGGTACGGCGGATGCAATCCAGCGTAAAGTCCACGGCGATCTGCATACTCGCCTCCAGACTCATCCCGCGGGTGAGACTGCCTGACAGTACGGCGGCGAAAATGTCGCCGGTACCGTGGTAAGCACCGTCCACATGGTCATTGTAAGCAAAACAATACTCGCCCGTAGCGGCGATGTAGCCGACAGCCCCCTGCCGCTCTGTGTCGGGACGGGCACCGGTGATGACGGCAGCCTTGCAGCCCACCTCCTCACAAAGGCGAGGAAGGAGCGCGCGTAGAGTCGCTTCATCCGCATCGGGACAGTAGGGCATATCCAGCAGGAATGCTACCTCGGTTAGATTGGGGACGATCACGTCGGCACCGCGGCAGAGCTCCTTCATACTTTCGGTAAAGTGCCGATCAAAGCCGGCGTAGTAGTTACCGCCGTCGCCCATGACGGGGTCGATGACGCGGATCGCGCCGTCTCCGAAGCGGTCGAAGAGTGCCTTGACCAGCTCTGCCTGATGTGCGGAGCCGATGTAGCCGCTCTCCAGCGTGTCAAAGGTCAGCCCCAGACTTTCCCAATGGCGGGCGATCTGTGGGATGTCCTCGGTGAGATCGTGAAAGGTATAATCACGAAAACCGCAGCCCGTGTGTGTCGAAAGGACTGCGGTGGGGAGGACCGCACACTCCACCCCCATCGCCGAGACGATGGGGAGAGCAACGGTCAGGGAGCATTTGCCGAAGCAGGAGATATCCTGCACCGACAGAAGACGTTTCATAGGAGTTTTCATCATCGTTTAATGGGTAAGATCGTGTTGATCTTCGCGGATCGTAATAGAGTAGTGGGATTCGATCTCATCCCGCAGCTTGGAGACCAGCAGGTAGGCAGTGACCACCCAGGCGGTGCGCAGGATCGTGTCGATCAGCCAGTAGGAGGGGAAGACGGCGGGGGCAGCGGTAGCGATCACCATAGACACTGCAGTAATGATACCCAGCACCAAGGACACAAAGCGCAATCGTCCGAAGGACACGGCAAATTCATCCTTGGGGCGTGGAACGTACTCCAGTTCCTCGGGGACGGGAGGTGCGGGGATCGACAGGTGGGTGTGCTTTTGCGCCGCCTCGCGGAGCAGATTGTAGAAGGCAAGCAGAAGCAGGATCAGAAGCGCCGCCTCTATTGCTGCCATCACCACTTGCGCCACGAGACCGTCAATTGCCTCGAAATCGCGGAGCAGGTAATCCTGCAGGATGTCCGTATAGGCGAATTGCAGACCTTCTTCGGTGGAGTTCAGATACTCGCCGAAGATTCGATTGCTGAAGATGATGCTGTACACGAAGCGGGGAATGCTCAGCACGCCATAGAGCAAGGCGAAGATGCCGGTCTTTTTGGCAGAAGAAAGGTCTGCACCGGGCAGATGCGCCAGCTTGTACGCAGCAACGCCAAAGAAGATACAGCTGACGAGATGGGGCAGATAGTTGACACCGTCAAAGATCAGCTCTACGGACAGGACGGTAGCTACCATCATCAGCGTCATTGCGGTACGCAGATTTGCCGAGATATATACGGAAGAAACGCCGGTAAAACGGTCTTTGTACAGGCGGAGCAGATGGATCTGATAGTATTTATCCAGCATTACTCGCTTGAAGTAGCCGCGGATCTGAATAAACCAGGCGATGCCGATAAAGAGGCACAGGATCATAGCAAGCACGTGGAAGACCAGCCGATAGTTGGCCAGTGACTGCACGCCCTCGGGGGTGACGACGCCGTAATCGCTATCAGAGAGCAGGGAAAGCTCGGGCAGGAAGCAGAGAACTTGCTTTGCGATCAGGAAGAACACCGTAAACTGACGGGTCTCCCGCCATTTGGTGAATAGTGCGCTTTCGGGCGAGCGGGCGGTATAGCTGAGACCGTCGAAGATCCCGTTAAAGCCGCGGATCGAGAGGTAAGCCTCTCCAAGACCAAAGCAGAATACGATGATCAGCGGCCACACCTCTTCGGTATTTGCCATCAGCGGGATAGTAAAGATCCGTCCCAGCGTCACCAGCAAGAGAAGCCCGAACTGACGGTATGCGTCAGCAAAGCTTTCCGATACTTTTGAGGCCTTGGACAGTCCCTTCAACAGGAAAATACATCCGATAAAGTCGGGAATGACATCAATGATGCTGAAATAGGGATTCAGCAGAAAAAAGCAACCAATGATCAGGTATTGCAGTCCCACGGAAAACCATCCTTTCGGGAATTTGACTCTTATTTTGAAGAAGAGTCGTTTTTGTTCATTTTTTTCAGTA
>JAFTPF010000080.1 GCA_017463445.1 Clostridia bacterium | reverse complement strand
GGGGAAGAAAACTTCGGCGTTTGAGATGGTTTCTTCCCCCTCTCGGAGGTGCCGACGTCACAGCCCTCGCATAAACTCCTCGGTGAGGCGCAGTATCTCTGCCGCGGTCTCGGCTTTGCAGACCGCATCGCGGTAGGCGGTGGCACCGGGCATTCCCTTGCAGTGATGTCCCATGTGGCGTCGGGCTTCACGGATGCCGATATACTCGCCCTTGTCCTCCACGAGGAGGCGGATATGCTCGATGGCAAGGGTCATCCGCTCCTCCCATGTGGGGGGCTCGTAGGGGCGATCGTCCCTTGCGGCGGCAAGCTCGGCAAATAGCCAAGGATTGCCCTCGGCGGCCTGCCCGATCATGATGCCGTCGGCACCTGTTTCGGAGAGCATCTCTGCGGCAGACCTTGCCGAATCGATCCCACCGTTAGCGATGACGGGAATCTTTACCGCCTGCTTGACGGCGGCGATGATAGTGCGGTCAACGGGAGGGCGGTAGAGCTGCTCGCGGGTGCGTCCGTGAACGGCGACCAGATCCGCACCGCCTGCCTCGGCGGCGAGAGCGCATTCTACGGCATTGATGGCAGAGCTGTCCCAGCCCGCGCGGAGCTTGACGCTGACGGGCAGAGGGGTTGCAGACTTGACCGATCGCACGATTTTTTCGATGAGCGCAGGTTTTTTCATCAGCGCAGAGCCTTCGCCGTTGGAGGTGATCTTCTTCATGGGACAGCCCATGTTGATGTCGATGCCCACGGGAGCGGCTTCGCTGGTGCAGCCGTGATAGGCGCCTCGGGTGAGCAGATCGGTGGCCTGGGCCATGATCTCGGGCTCCGCACCGAAGATCTGCAAGACGACAGGTCCTTCATCGGCACGAATGCGGGCGAGGGTCGCGGTTTTTTCGTCTTTGTAATGGATCGCCTTGGCGGAGATCATCTCGGACACGGTGCGGTCGCACCCCATCCGATGACACAGCACCCGAAAGGCGTGATCGGTCACGCCCGCCATAGGCGCGAGGAGAATTTCGTAGGACATGGTTTGATTTAGAGGGAACTTTTTGAAAAAAGTTCCCCCTAAGACCCCTTCAAAAACTTTTATAAATGTCAAACAACTGCGTTGTTTGGCGCATTTTTATAAAATTGTAAGCCGCCAGCCAAGGAGTTAGGGGGAGAGCTCGAGAGGGGGAAAGAAACTTCGGCGTTTGAGATGGTTCTTTCCCCCTCTCGATTCATGATTTGTACACACTATCCCTTAACTGTATTGCTCATCCCAATTATTCACAAAAAATGGACCGAGCCTGTAAGCCGGGTTCTGTTGGAGACACCGACGGCGCATAGCGTCGGAGGGTTCTCCATAGCTGTCATCTATCTTGTCCTGCCGTTGCCGACAGGCTCTGTGCCACCCGTGGGATCAAGCTGTCGGGCAGACATCTCCCATTGGGTGTTGCTTCGGATAGGGTTTACACTTGCAGGCTGTTACCAGACTGCCGGTGAGCTCTTACCTCGCCTTTTCATCCTTACCTCCCGAAAGAGAGGCGGTTCTTTTCTGTTGCACTTTCCCGGAGGTCACCCTCGGCGGACGTTATCCGTTATCCTGCCCTGTGAAGCCCGGACTTTCCTCACGGTAATACCTTTCGGCGCCATACCGCGCGACAGCACAGCTCGGTCCGCTCCTATCATAGCATATTGTTCGGAAATTGTCAAATATTTTTCGAAAAAAATCGCTGTATTCACAGTTTTTTCATAATAATCAGTTACAATAGAAGCATAAGATGCCAAGGTATGCTCATTCCAAGGTGTCTCAGTTTGGCACTCGCTGCCGTCCCGATCGGTGTTTTTTTTCGCGGACAGGCTGTATGTGCGTCATTTTTGAGGTTGCTTTATGTTGGTTTTGATCGCAACCGATTCCGAAAGCCGCCGTTTGGCGGAGGAATTCCGGGATCGATTTGAGCTTCTGACCGTTACCGATATTCCCGTGGAACCGATGGACGGAGAGACCGTTCTCCCTCACGTCCGGAAAGGAAGAGCTGTTCGCCTGAAGCTGGCGTTTGCCCACGCTTTTAATGAGATGCACGCCGACGGCGTCATCACCCTCCCCAGAGGCGGATGCGAGCCCGCCTTCGTTCTGCGGGTGGCAGAGGCGCTGGAAGGCGGTGCCGTTTTCGTGGACGGCGGTCTCCACACCGCTTCCCCCGCACGAATGGGCGGGGCGATCCGTTTGCTGACCACCATTACCACCGGCAGTCACCGCATTCCCTGGTGTGGACTTCGCGGCTACGACCGTTCGATGGCACCGATTTTGGAAAAGGTGGACGGTCATCACGACGATTACGAGATCACACTAGTGCAAGCTGCCGTGGCAGAGGGCGTCAAAATCACCGATCTTGACTGCGGAGAGTACGAGGACGGCGGCGCTGCTGCTCCTCACGTTTCTGCCAAAAACAGCACCCGCGCCGTATGGGGAATTTTCCGTAACGCCTCGTCGCTGAAGTTCCTGTGTTCCTCGGTGTCGTCGTTTTTGATCGACCTCATTCTGCTGATGGCGTTGGAACACATTCTACCCATTCCGAATGAAAATGCGCGCGTAGCCGTAGCACAGTCGATCTCTTGGGTTGTCAGCTCCCAATACAATTTTATGATCAATCATTTTCTGGTCTTCCGAAAGAAGAGCGGATTTTGGAAGGCGCTGGCACAGTATTACTCGCTGGCAGTATTCGTTTTCCTCGGCAAGACGGGTGTTTTGCAGATATTGATCACGATAATGCCTTTGGTGATTGCCAAGACGCTTTGCGAGGCAGCCTTCTTCTTAGTGAACTATTTTGTGCAGAAGAAGCTGATCTTCAACCGCAAGAAAAAAGATCCGAACTGATCTCGGAGACGAATATAAGTCTCGGAAAGGAATCGCTTTGCTATGAATATGATGAAAAAGATCCTTCCTCTGTTAAAAAAGATCCTTCCTCTGTCGGTCCTCGGATTTTCGGGGCTGATGCTGATACTGGCTGTGATCGATATTTTTGCCGACGCGGCATTGTTCAGTCTGCTTCCCATACACTTGGGGACGATTTTGTTGCTCCTTCTGTCTTTGGGGCTTACGGGTCTGGCTTGCGCCGAACCGAGTCTGCGCCGTCCGCTGGTATTGCTTGCCTGCTTGCTCCAGACCCCCATTGGCGGCGGACTTCTGATCCTCTACGTTTACGAGTGGGCGTTTCCCGCTCAGCTCCCCCTTGGTCTGCTTCTTCCTTTCGTGATGCTGATCGTGTCTGTCGCTTCTGCTCTTCAGGCGGGCGTGACCATCCTTTGTGACGGGATGTATGCAGAGGAGGCGGAGGACGCGAAGGAGGACGATCCGCCGGCATCCGATCTCGCGTGGCAGGATGAGGAAGAGATTGCCGACGCCGGATCTGTGTCCGCCGGCGATGGATGGGACGATTCCCAAACACAGGCGGCGCAGAGGCAAGCATTGCAGGAGCAATCTTCTCAAGAACGCCCCGCTGACCAACGTTTCTCGCAGGAGCAAACTGCTAAAGAACGACCTTCCCAGCAGCCGCCTGCTCCGACCGGGACCGCTCCCACCCCCGAGGCAGAGCCTGCCCGGACGGCGGCACCCACCGTTGCACAGACCGGAACCGACATTCCTGCCTCTCAGGTAGCTCCCGCGCCCGTTCCGCAGATCACTCCCGTGGCGGTGCCCGTGCGCGTTGCGCCCGTGGAGATCACGCCCGAGGACGAAGATGAGCTGGCACCTATCCCCAAGAAAAAGGGCAGACGCCAACCTGCTTTTGAAACGGTGACTCATCCCGTCGTGCCCGTGGTGCCAAAGGTTCCTGCCGCTCCCGAAGTCAAAGCGACGGAGCCCGCCCCTGCGGTCAAGTCCTCCGCGCCCAAAACCAAAGAATCCAAAAAGGCTTACACCGATCCGTTTGGTCTGCTGACCGAAGAGGTGAAGCCTGAGACCTCCTCGGTCAAGTCTATTTTCGGCGGGGAGGACGCTGACGAAGACTGATCGTCGGCACCGCCTCAAGCCTATTCAGAAAGAAGGGATACTATGACTGTCGATGTGACTGCAAACGGCTATCTTCCCCCGAAAAAAGTCTCGCCTTGGCGAAATATCGGAGCGGCGGTCGTGTATTTTCTGGTCTATATCGTCATTCAGACGGTCATTGTCAACGGTTATTATCTCTATCTCGTCCTGTCCACTCCAAGCGGACTGGACGCTGCCGAAAAGGTGGCGTGGAGAAACGCACAATACTATCAAAACGGCAATCTGCTGATGATCATCATCGACGCGGTGCTGCTTGCCTCGATGGCGATCTGGTTTGCCGCCCGTAAAAAGAAGGTCCTCCCCTCACTGGGAATGACCAAGCCCCGTATGGTGGCACTGCCCGCGGCTCTGGTGGCGGGTATCGGTATGAGCTGCATCTTGAGTTTTATCATGATTTTCGTGAATGAGCTGATGCCTGAGGTGATGGAAAGCTACGGCTCCACCATGGACGTTACCTACAATATGCAGGACGTGCTGATGTACGCGCTGGCGGGCGTGGTGGGCGCGCCCCTCATTGAGGAGCTGTTCTTCCGTCATCTAATGGCTGGACGGCTCTCCCGATCTATCCCTCGGGGAGTGGCGATCGTGCTGACCTCGGTGATCTTCGGCTTGATCCATGAGCATCCCGTTCAGTGGGTGTACGCAGGCGTGCTGGGCTTTATCATGGCTTGCCTGTACTTTGCCTACGATTCTATTTGGGTGTCGGTGGTATTCCATGCCGGCTTCAATTCGGTGAGCCTGCTGTCCTATATCGACCTGTCCGGGATGAGCGAGGAGCAACTGGCGGAATTTGATCTGCTGATTTACGATCTGTATCGGGTCTTCAGCATTCTGGGAATCGCGGCTTTGATCTTGCTGTTCATCCTGCGCACCTCAAGGGTATTCTATAAATCTCCCGCTGTGGAGCCGATGGTCCCGCTGGACACGCCCGAGACAGTTCCCGGAGTCGCACCGCTGGGAGAGGGTTATTTTGCGGATATTTCCGCAAGAAATGAATTGCCCGGCGTGGCAGATCTGACCGCCGCCCCCGACGGAACGAGCCCGACGGACGGTACTTTGTCCCAGGAGTGTATCAATGAACAAACTGACCCGTAAAGAAGAGATCAACCGCACCCTTGCCAACCGACGGCGGCTGATGCACCGACGCATCCTGATCGGGCGGATCCTGCTGGGCGTCTGGGCGGCGGCGACGGTTGTGAATCTGATCCTGCTGATTGGCTCCGCCTCGCTTCGCTCCTATCTGTCGTCGGTCACCGCCGATCTTCTGCTGATGCTCCGCATCGTCTACCCCGATTCCGCGGGGGCGTGGATTGCCATTGCGCTCGCCGTGGCGATCCCCTGTCTGCTGGTAACGGCGACGGTCTTCTGGAAGCAGGAGTCTGCCGAACCGCTCCGCACCGCCGCGTTCATCCTGATCTGGCTGGACGTGATCGTGGGTGTGTGGGTGTTCTTTTGGAATCCCGTGCTGGTATTCGGAGACGGCACTAATCAGACTGTGGTGATCCTTGCCAATCTGGCACTCCACATCCTGCTGATCTGGCATGTCTCCCGTGCCCGCCGCGCGGTGACCTCTCTGGAGGTTTTGCCTGAGAGTGAGATCGAAGGCGATCCCTTTGAGGAGTTCCGCCGCAAAGACGACGGGGCGTCCTGATTTTGAAAGGAATCATTTTTTACGGATCGAGGTACCTATAATGAAAAAACTGAGTATTTTTGTCGCACTGTTGTCTGTTTCCCTGCTCCTTTTCTCTTGCGGGGGCAAGGACGATGTGCCTGCCGATACCACTGCCGTGACCGAGGCGCCTGTGAAGGACGTGGTGGTCAGCGAGAACGGCGTTACCGAGTATAAGATCGTGCGCAGTGCGCGCTCCTCCGACGGCGTTAAGTCGGTCGCCATCGATCTGCGCTCTGCTATGATCGACGCGCTGGGCGCGGCGCCCACGCTCTCCGACGATTTCGTCATGGACGATGCCGCTTTGACGGCAGACGCGCCCGAGATCCTGATCGGTGAGACCAACCGCCCCGACAGCATTGCGCTGCAAGAGACCCTGCCCGAGGGCAACAGCTACGCCATTGCCGTCAAGGGAAGCCGAATCGTTATCGTAGCCACCAGCGAGGCCGTCCTTGCCGAGGCGGTGGACTATTTTATTGAAACTTACGTCGAAACAGCCGAAGGAGGCAAACTTATGATCAAAGGCGATCTGCTGATAACCGAGACTCTCACCGATTTCGTGAGAAAGGGATGGGTCCTGTCCTGCCCCTCGCCTGTGGTAGGCTCTCTGGCAGAGGGATTTTATAATTCCGGCTCGGGTCTTGCCGATGATATCCGAAAGGAAACCGACGAATACTCCCGTATGCAGGTAGTCTCCGACGTGACCAAGGCGGATTTTGAAGCCTACACTGCCGAGCTGAAGTCTGCGGGCTACACGCAGATCCTGGATCACACCATCGGCAAGAACCAATATGCCGCTTTCGCAAAGGACGGTCTGTCCTGGCATGTTTCCTTCGTCGATTCCACCGACGAAATCCGCGTATCCGAGGATCGGGCGGGCGTGCCGCTATCCGAATTTGCTTACGATACCACCGGCAATACACAGACTGTGGTCTATCAGTACGGTCTGTATTACGACCCTAATAATCAGGTGACCGATAAAACGGTCAACTGCGGTATGCTCTATGTGATCCGCCTGTCCGACAACAGCCTGGTGCTGGTGGACGGCGGTCATCTCCACCAATCCTCCGACGAGGCGATGGCAGGGCTGGTGGAATTCCTCCACGAGATCACCGGCACCGCCGATGGCGAGACCATTCACATCGCGGCGTGGTATATCACCCACGCCCACGGCGACCACGTCACCGGTACGGCGAAGCTGCTGAATCGCTATCACGACGAGATCGACCTGCAGAGAGTGATGTACAACATCCCCTCCTATCAGGTGCGCTCTGCGGGTTACGACGCCAACACCACCACCGCCAAGGAAATGGTACGCAAGTATTATCCCGACGCCAAGTTCCTGAAGCTCCATACCGGACAAAGCTTCAACCTCTCCGACGTGGGCTTTGAAGTCCTCTTCACCCACGAGGACGCGGTAGGACTAACCCAGTTCGAGGAAGCTGCCAAGAACGGCGGAAACGTCCAGTTCCCGCTGAGCGATTACAACTGCACCTCCACCATCCTGCGCCTGACCGTGGACGGACAGACTGTCCTTCTGCTGGGTGACACCAACGTGGAAGCGGAAGCGGCAGTGAAGAAGACCTTCCCCGCTTCGGTCTGGAAGTCGGACGTAGTGCAGGTGGCGCACCATTGCTTCAACTATCTGGATACTCTCTATCCCATGATCGCCGCGCCCATCGCGCTGATGCCCAACAGCTATTTTGGCAGTCACACGCCCGAAAATCTGCCCAAGCTGGCGACCGTCCTCCAATATGTGGAGAACGATCAGATCTACTACGAGGGAGAGGGAACTGTAGGATTTGCGGTAGTGGACGGCAAGTTCCAAGTAGTCTACGAAGCTCCCGTCGTAGGCGGCGAATACGACTTCTCGGGAATATGAGCCAACTATGAACATCGGCAACAGCGTTGCCGATGTTCTTTTGCGGAGCCGAAAAACAACTTGCCGGTTTTCCTAAAGGGAGCGCGTTCGTCTTTGCCCCGCGCCAACGGGTGAGAGGGAACCCTCTCCGTCACGCCGCAGGCGTTTCTGCATCCCGCGCCGCAGACACGCCGCAGGCGTTTCTGCATCCCTCGTCATATCTTCCAATCCCGTGCCGCTAATTTTTCGCTTTTTCGGCACAAAATCGGTTGACAAAATTCCTGCCCTGTGGTATACTATCAGAAATAGGATCTGATAGGAGGCTACTATGCTAAGCGCAAAATTCAGACAGTCCGCTGTTTTCGAAAATGGCTCCCTCACTCCCGCCGATGTGACCGTTCGGGAGGGTGTTGTCACTTCCATTGAATCTACCGATGCGGGCAGCAAGGCAATGCCCCTTACTTTTGATTTTCCAAATTGTGTGATATTCCCGACTTTTTCCGATGTGCACGTGCATTTCAGAGAGCCGGGTTTTTCTTATAAAGAAACCGTCGTCACCGGATCCCGTGCCGCCGCCCGAGGCGGCTACGGCGACGTCTGCACCATGCCCAATCTGAACCCCGTGCCCGACAGCGTGGAGCATCTCGGTGAGCAGTTAAAACTGATCGAGGATGGTGCGGTCATCCGCATCCATCCCTACGGCTCCATTACCGTGGGACAGCAGGGCGAGGCGCTCGCCGATCTTGCGGGCATGGCGGACAAGGTCATCGCCTTCTCCGACGACGGGCGCGGCGTGCAGTCCGATGAGATGATGCGAGCGGCAATGACCGAAGCGAAGCGCCTAGGCAAGATGATCGTGGCTCACTGCGAGGTCAACGAGCTACTGAAGGGCGGCTACATCCATGACGGACGGTATGCGAGAGAACACGGACACCGCGGTATTTGCTCCGAGTCCGAATGGAAGCAGATCGAGCGGGACCTCAGACTTGCCGAGGAGATCGGCTGTGCCTACCACGTTTGCCACATCTCCACCAAGGAGAGCGTTGCGCTGATCCGTGAGGCGAAGGCGCGAGGCGTGGACGTGACCTGTGAGACCGGACCGCACTATCTGGTGCTCTGTGAGGACGATCTCTGTGAGGACGGACGGTTCAAGATGAACCCTCCTCTCCGCTCCCGTGAGGATCGGGATGCGCTGATCGAGGGAATCCTGGACGGCACCATTGATATGATCGCCACCGACCACGCTCCCCACTCCGCCGAGGAGAAGGGAAGAGGGCTGGAGAAGTCGGCGATGGGTGTTGTAGGCATTGAGACGGCTTTCCCCGTGATGTACACTCACTTCGTGAAGACCGGTCGGATGACGCTGGAAAAGCTGATCGATCTTCTCCACAACAATGCGGCGAAACGGTTCGGCATCGGCGTGCCTCTTGCCGAGGGTGAAAAAGCCAACTTTACCGTGTGGGATCTGGGCGAAGAATTCACCGTTGACCCCGACGAGTTCCTCTCTATGGGACGTGCCACTCCATTTGCGGGGATGCGGATGTTCGGTGTCTGCAAGATGACCGTGGTGGACGGCGAGATCGTCTATAGCAGACACGATCTGCGGCAGGGTGAGACGAAGTAAGAAAGGACTATCTATGAAACAAGGATTTTTTGAAATACTCTCCAACAAACCGCTGACCGCTGACGTTTACGAGATGGTGCTCTCGGGCGATACCTCCGCTATCACCGCACCCGGTCAGTTCGTGAATATTCTGCTGGACGGGCTTTACCTGCGCCGTCCCATCTCGGTCTGCGATTACGACGAGAACACGCTCACTCTCGTCTACAAGGTGGTGGGCAAGGGAACCGCCAAAATGTCGGCAATGGAAGCGGGAACAAAACTGGACATTCTCACCGGTCTTGGCAACGGCTACGATACTGCCAAAAGCGGCACTACTCCCCTCCTCATCGGCGGCGGCGTAGGCGTGCCTCCCCTCTATCATCTGGCGAAGGTTCTGCTGGCAGAAGGCAAACAGCCGAAGGTGATCCTCGGCTTCAACAAAGCGGAGGAGATTTTCTGCAAAGAGCAGTTCGAGGCGCTGGGTGTGCCGGTCTACATCGCTACCGCTGACGGCTCCGTTGGCGTGAAGGGATTCGTTACCGATGCGCTGAAGGTCTGCGGCGACTACACTTACTTCTACACCTGCGGTCCCGAGCCAATGCTGAAGGCACTCTACAACGCCACCGAAGCGGACGGGCAATGCTCTTTCGAGGAGCGGATGGGCTGCGGCTTCGGCGCTTGCATGGGATGCTCCTGCAAGACGAAATACGGCAACAAGCGGATCTGCAAGGACGGACCCGTACTGGAAAAGGGGGAGATCATATGGTAAACACGAAAGTGACCCTCAGCGGCTGGGAGCTGGATAACCCCATTATCCCCGCCAGCGGAACTTTTGGATATGGCTACGAGTTTGCCGAGCTCTACGACATCAACTGTCTCGGCACCTTCTCCTGCAAGGGAACCACGGTAGAACCCCGTTTCGGCAATCCCACGCCCAGAATCGCCGAATGTCCTGCGGGCATGATCAATGCGGTGGGTCTGCAGAATCCCGGTCTTGACAAGGTGATTGCCGAGGAATTCCCTCGTCTGAAGGAAGTTTACAACAAGAAGATCATCGCCAACGTCAGCGGATTTTCCATTGACGAATACGTAAAATGCTGTGCAGAGATGGACAAGCAGGACATCGTAGGCATTATCGAGGTCAACGTCTCCTGCCCCAACGGTCACGGCGGCGGCATGAGCTTCGGCACCGATGCGGCGTCCGCGGCGGCGGTGACCCGTGCGGTGAAGGCGGTGACTACCAAGCCGGTCTATATCAAGCTGACTCCCAACGTCACCGACATCGTCTCCATCGCCAAGGCTTGCGAGGAGGCGGGAGCGGATGGCATTTCGATGATCAACACCATGATGGGTATGCGCATTGACTTGCGCCGACAGAGGCCTGTGATCGCCAACAAGATGGGCGGCTTCTCCGGCTCCGCCATCATGCCCGTAGCCCTGCGGATGGTCTATCAGGTTTTTGAGGCGGTGAACATCCCGATCATCGGTATGGGAGGTATCACCACCACCGAGGACGTGATCGAAATGATGCTGGCAGGCGCCACCGCCGTCCAGATCGGCGCGGCGAATCTCGTCGATCCCTTCATTGCCAAGAAGATGGTGGAAGAACTCCCCACCGTCATGGAAAAATACCGCATTACCTCGCTCAGCGAGATTATAGGAGCGGCACACTAATTTGGGGTTCCACCCCAAACCCCGCCAAGAACCTTTTTGAAGAAAAGTAGTTATTCGGCTGAGCCGAATTACGAGAAGTTTGCTTGTGGCAAACTCTGGCTCCTGCACCTCCAAAACTTCTAAAAAGCGCCACGGACACTTCGGTATAAAAGGCTCCCTCCGGGAGGGAGCTCCCGACGAAGTCGGGTGAGGGAGCACGCGTTACGATCAATTCAATCATCACTATAAGCGTTACAGCTGAGTGAAGAAAGTGCGAAAGCATAGTTTTATCGTAAAGTCGCATCAGATAGCAGATCAGATAGTTTCGCAGGCTCCCTTCGGCGCAGACGCTTCGCTTACTGCGCCACCTCCCTCTCGGAGGGAGGCTAATACTGTAACCAACACTTTTGAAAGGATGATATAAAATGGGAAAAGACGTTATTATTGCCTGTGATTTTGCCGATAAGGAGAGCGTGCTCGCCTTCCTGGACAAATTCACCGAAGAGAAACCCTTCGTGAAGATCGGTATGGAGCTCTTCTATGCCGAGGGTCCCGCCATCGTGCGGGAGATCAAAGCCAGAGGTCACAAGATCTTCCTCGACCTCAAGTGCCACGACATCCCCAACACCGTAAAGAAGACCATGAACGTGCTGTCCCGCCTGGACGTTGACATGACCAATCTCCATGCGGCAGGCGCATCCGCTATGATGAAGGGCGCACTGGAGGGACTCACCCGTCCCGACGGCACCCGTCCTATCCTGATCGCCGTGACTCAGCTCACCTCTACCGATCAGGAGACGATGACCAATGAGCTTCTTATCGACCGTCCCGTTGCCGATGTGGTTCTCTCCTACGCTATGAATGCCGCCGCATCAGGGCTTGACGGCGTAGTTTGCTCTCCTCTGGAGGCAGGCATCGTTCACGAAAACTGCGGCAAGAATTTCGTTACCGTCACTCCCGGTGTCCGTTTCGCTGACGGCGATATCGGCGACCAGAAGAGAGTCATGACCCCCGCCGCCGCTAAAGAGATCGGCTCCGACTATATCGTGGTGGGCAGACCCATCACAGCCGCCGCCGACCCCGTTGCAGCGTATAGACGGTGCGTGGCTGAGTTCGTGGGTTGATTTGCATTTTTCGTCGTAGGGCGGGGGCTTGCTCCCGCCGTAACGAAGGATCATTGCATACTAAATTGGTACAGAAGATTACGTGAGGGCGGCGGGAGCAAGCCCCCGCCCTACGCTATGAAATCTTAGATATAAGGAGATACACAAAATGGAAGCATACAAGAGAGAATTTATCGAATTCCTGCAGGGTGCAGGGGTTCTGAAATTCGGTGATTTCACCGCAAAATCCGGCCGCAAGATCCCCTACTTCGTCAATGCAGGTATGATCAAGACCGGCGACCAGATCACAAAACTGGTCGAATTTTACGCCAAAGCATATTTCGACAAGCTGGGCAAGAAGGAAGCCGTCCTCTACGGCCCCGCCTACAAGGGCATTTCACTGTCCATTTCCGCCGCCGTGGCGCTGTCCAAGAACGGACTCAACGTTCCCTTTTTCTTCAACCGCAAGGAAGTGAAGGATCACGGCGAGGGCGGAACCTTCGTGGGCTATGTTCCTACTGCAGGCGAGGAGATCGTTATCATCGAGGACGTCATCACCGCAGGCACTGCCATCCGCGAGTCGATTGAGATCCTCTCCCATCTGGAGGGCACCAAGGTCATCGCTACCTTCATTATGGTAGACCGTAAGGAAAAGGGTCAGACAGAGAAGGGCGCAATGCAGGAGATC